>JAYRNE010000426.1:0-2675 GCA_041912355.1 Chlamydiales bacterium | reverse complement strand
GAACGGTATTTTTCCGCAAAAACGTTATGCACTCGTGCCCGTGCCCGAAGGCTTTACATCTAAGACGTTCCGCATAAAAATACCTGGACCTTTTTACAAATGTCCAAACTCGAGGGATCAGCTCATTCGAGCTGACCCTCTTATATAATGCCGGCTAGTGAGAAGTGACGTTAATCGTTACTGGCTTTGATGGAATGCCATTTGTAACCACTTCCAGCTTGCTTTTGCCATGCTCGATATCGTCTGGAACATCAAAATAGGTGTGCACATCTTTATTTGATGCAACGCCCATATAGCTATGGTCATGGGTGCGGCAGTAAAAAACGTGGCCTGTTTTCTTATTGGTAATCCGCACTAATGGGTAGTTGGTGGCCGACTGGTAGTTGTCACCATACGACGCTCCTTGCGACATCCCATTAAATCTGATACCTTTGATCTTGTAGGTTTTGCCAGCATGAACCTTTTTAGGTGCATCGTGAATCACTGGCGCCCAATCAGCCTTATAGCTTTTGTCATCTGGGGTGTAGATCTCTACATCTGTAGTCCCACTAGTTACCATGATTTGACCTGTCGGTAGCACCAACATTTCCACAGCAACAGAAACAATATTTTCCGCATCAGGATAGGGCAGCTGCTCTATAAGCTCATGCGTATCGTAGGTAAATTGAAAGAAATGAGGCGGTGGTGAAAATGCGTAAGGGCCTGCAACTACCAGCACATTACCATTAGGCAATAAAGCTGCAGCGCTATCGGCGCATGTTAATTGCCCCTCTTCACCAGGACCTACTGGAAATGGCCTTGTAACCGACCATGTTTCAGTTTTTGAATCAAAAAGTACGTTTTGGCCCGTTGTTGTGCCGCCAAATACAACCACTTTGCCATCCGGCATTAAGACTGCTGGGCCAACTTCGCCAAGGTCTGGGTCTGTTAAAGGCTGTATGGTACTACCTGCAGAAGACCACGATTTTGTTTTAGGGTTATACAGGAGTGAATTTGTAAGATTTGCTGGGAAAGAGCCATAAATTTCTGGAGCAAAATATTGGCCATTGTAACACTCAGTCGTTAATACCTTTCCGTTTGGAAGAAGTACTAAAAACTGCTCATCATTCATGCCTGGATTGGTTCTTGTGCCAACTTCTGTCCACTCAAGCGTTTTTGGATTAAGGTAGGCACATTGGTTGGTCATTTTTGGGCAGAGCATAAACGTTCCATCCTCCAAAATCACGCTTGCAGCATCTCCAATAGCATTTGGAGCCCATGTAGCTCGTGGAGGATCTTGAATTGCAGGATCTGTCTGCTGGTCGATGATGAAGGGAGGCGGATTGAGCGCAGTCCAGGTATCTGTAACAGGATCATAGATCGCACACATGTTTGTGTTTACCTGCTCTGTTGCATTGAGTCCATTATTTTCACCCCCTGCAAAGACAACACGCCCATCGGCTAAAACTGCACTCGCAAAGCTAGCTGGAGCATACTGCGTCTGATTTGGTTCATTAGGATCTGAGTGGCAGGCGTACTGAATAGGCCAGTTAATATAGGCTGGAATCGCTGGCAAATTGGCAAGCTGAGACCAGGTTCCATTTACGTAGCTACCAAATGCATCTGGGGTCAATTTCCATACGTCTGGATATGTGTTAGTCAAATTAGCGTCACCGCCACTATCCAAAACCAGCACACTTCCATCCGTCAGCAATAATTGATAGCTTGCTCCAGCGTTTAAAAATGTGGGCTGGTTATTCAAGGGGGTCCAGCTTCCATATGGCGATTTTTGATAAGAAGATGAGCTTGAGGAGGAGGAGCAAGATTCACTGCTCTTGTTAGCAGAAAGTGGCAGCTGTAGGCAAAATGCCACTGCACATACTGACATAAACATTTCAATTTTTTTATTCACAAAATACCTCTTATGTTACGTGTTCGTCCGGCCATGTTTAAAGACCTCATAACATACATATTCTTAGCAGACAATTTTACGCTATAAAAATTTCAGGTAGACTAGCTTATGCAAATAGCCTCTTAAGAGGCAGGTTAAGCACTTTAGATTGTATGAGGAGGGGTTTTTGTTGTTGTAGATGTAAAGCACCTCGTCGATATGACCCCACTCCCTTAACTAAAAAACTCATAGTTAGTCGCTTCTAGGGGATCAACTAGTTATTCCAAAGGGTGATTTTGTCAGCGTAGCTTCCATTTTTTCACAGCCTCAGAGCCTTGCGATAGTAAAAATGAGGTCAAAAAGAGGTTCTCTATAGCTGATTATGAATATCTAACAGCATCTTACAAGAAGAAAATCACTCAAGATCGAGTATCATGTAGCTCATTTCATGGGGAGTGTCATCAGTTTCGCCGATAATTTCAAATTGCGTCACAAAACCAATGTCTGATCGTCTAAAGCCCTGATTTTCCCAAAATGGCTGCCAGTAGGGCTCGTAAGAAGAATCTTGTGGTTTTAGATGCTTTGTGCGCTCGGCTTCGTTTATGAGTAGGTAGCAAATTTTTTTATAACGTGGATCTTGCTTGGCTTTTTGTATAAGCGCCTCGCACATTTTTTGTTCATAGCCTTTGCCACGATAGGCGGGCAAGAGCACAACGTCTGCAATGTAAAATATGCTTTGCAAATCATAGCCTTTATCAATAAAAGGCTTTTTGTAGTGTTCTGCCACATAGTCACTCATAGAAAT
>JAYRNE010000425.1:0-7661 GCA_041912355.1 Chlamydiales bacterium | reverse complement strand
GTATCTACAACCACGCCGTCAAAGTCAAAAATAGCGCCCCAGGATTTTGTCATAGGCTATCTCGTTTTCGCCTTTCTAGTGTCACAACAGCACGTTCGCCATTTAAGTCGATAACGCTGCCATTACATGGTTCAAACCTATAAGAAAGTGCAAGAATTTCAGGCGATATAAAGCTTGCATACTGCTCGATACAGCTCTTAACCTTATCAGTTGTATCAAGCGTTACGTTAATGCGATCGGAAATATCAAGCCCCTCTTCTTTACGCATGAGGTTTATCTTGTTCACGATTTCGCGAGCAAGGCCAAGCCTTAGTAGTTCATCGTTAAGCTCAATATCAAGCGCAACAGTTACATCGCCATGGTTTTCTGCGATAAGACCCTCTTTTACCTTGCGCTCTACCTGCACTTCAGAGCTTGTGAGCTCTATAGTCTCCCCTTCTACGACAATTTTAATTTTTTCGCCGTTCATAAGCTTAGCAAGATCATCTCTTGATAGCTCCCCAATCACCTTGTGGGCTGCATTCATAAGCTTGCCTATCTTCTTACCCAGCACCCTAAAGTTTGGCTTTGCCTGCAGCGTTACAAACTGGCTTTCCTCGCTTGAATAGACAATATCCTGCACATTAAGCTCATCGGCAATAAGGTCTTTTTCTTCTTTAAGTAGCGCAAGACTTTCTGCATTAGAGGAAATTACAAAAGCCTTTGCAAGGGGTTGCCTTACCTTGATTTCATTTGCCTTACGAAGGCTGTGGCCAAGGCTTACAACTTCCTGAACCTTTGCCATACTCGCCTCTAAATGCAAATCTCGAAGCTCTTTATGATAAGTCGGATAGTCACATAGGTGGACAGATTCAGGATCGTGAGGCATCTTTAAATTCTGGTAGATCTCATCAGCGATAAAGGGAACAAAGGGTGCAATTACCTTTGTAAGCTGTATGAGAACTGTGTAGAGCGTCTGAAAGGCCTGTGTTCGATCGAGGCTTTCTTCATCGCTCCAAAAACGCCTACGGGAACGTCTGATGTACCAGTTTGTAAGTTGCTCGATAAACATCACAAATGGGCCAACGCTTTGACTTAGGTCATAGGCGTCCATACCCTTTTCTACATCGTGCACAAGTTTTTGGGTAACGGAAAGCATCCAGCGGTCTATTGAGACTACAGGCTTTATTGGCGCCTCTTCATCTTTTGGCCTAAAGTTATAAAGGCGCGCATAGGTTAAAAAGAAGCTATAGCTATGCCAGAGCGGGATAAGCACCTGCTTTAATACAAGATCAACGCCAGCTTCAGAAAAGCACATATCATCGGCTTTTACAGCTGGGCTATTGAGCATATAAAGCCTCATAGCATCGGCGCCATATTTTTTGATGACAGCTTCTGGGTCTGGATAGTTCTTTAAGCGCTTTGACATCTTGTTGCCATCGGCAGCAAGGACGATGCCGTTGACGATCACGTTCTTAAAGGCCGGCTTATCAAAGAGTGCGCTAGAAAGTATTGTAAGGGTGTAGAACCAGCCTCTTGTTTGATCGAGCCCTTCAGCAATAAAGTCTGCAGGAAAACTCTCATCGAACATCTTCTGATTTTCAAAGGGATAGTGATTCTGAGCGTAAGGCATCGATCCTGACTCAAACCAGCAGTCAAAGACCTCTGGAATGCGCTTAAAGACCTTGCCATCTTTTTTAATTTCAAGCTCGTCGATAAAGTGGCGGTGTAGGTCAGTTGCTTTATAGCCAGTAAGCTCTTCAAGCTCTTTAATGCTTCCTACTACAAGTTCTTCGCCATCCTCTGATCTCCAAAGGGGTATTGGGGTGCCCCAGTAGCGGTTACGGCTGATGTTCCAGCCGCGCGCGCCCTCTAACCACTTACCAAAACGACCCTGCTTTATGTGTGCAGGCATCCAGTATATCTGTTCATTTGAGCGAAGAAGTTTATCTTTAATTTTCTCAACACTTACAAACCATGTCGACATGGCCTTGTAGATAAGAGGCGTGTCTGAGCGCCAGCAGAAGGGATAGCGGTGACGCAGGGTCTCATGCTTAAGGATGCGGCCCTCTTGCTTTAAGTGGCGTATAATGTCTTTGTCACACTCCTTTACCATGCGACCCTTATACTCAGGTATCTCTTGAGTGAACTGTCCATTTTGATCTACGGGACAGACAACGGGAATATTGTGCTTTTGGCAGGCGTAAAAGTCCGATTCACCAAAAGCTGGAGCTGCATGAACAAGGCCTGTACCATCTTCCACAGTTACAAACTCATCCAAAATCACCTTAAAGGCACCTTTATCTCGTAGGTGAGCAAAGTAGCTGAAGGCAGGCTGGTAGGTTCTTCCATTAAGCTCACGCCCCTTAAAGCGGCGGATGATTAGCTCCTCTTCAGGATGCTTAAAGTAGGCAGCAAGTCGGCTTTCAGCAAGGATGTAGCGGTGATGCGAATGGGGGTCTTGCACAAGAACGTAGTCGATATCAGGCCCTGCGATTACGGCCATGTTTGAAATGAGCGTCCAGGGGGTAGTTGTCCAAGCTAGTAGCGAAACATTTTCTTCGTCAGTTAACGGGAAGGTGATGACTATCGAGGGGTCATCTGTCTCTTTATAGTTTTCGCCGGCTTCAAAGTTTGATAAGGGCGTACCTAGCTTCCATGAGTAGGGCATCACACGGTAGCCTTCGTAGACTAGGCCCTTTTTATAAAGCTCTTTAAAGACCCACCAGACCGATTCCATGAAGGAGAGGTCCATCGTTTTATAGGTTTGCGAAAAGTCCACCCACCTTCCGCTTCTAAGGACAATAGACTTCCACTCTTCAGAGTAGCGTAAAACAATGGCACGGCACTCTTCATTAAATTTAGCAACGCCAAATTCCTCGATGGAGGTGGCACCTGTAAGGCCTTTTGCTTTTTCAATTTCATTTTCCACAGGAAGACCATGGCAGTCCCAGCCAAAGCGACGAGGCACATAATAGCCCTTCATGGTCTTATAGCGGGGCACCACGTCTTTAATTGTTCCTGCCAAGAGGTGACCATAGTGGGGAAGGCCTGTAGCAAAAGGGGGCCCATCGTAGGTGGCAAAGAGGGGGCCATTTTTGCGGGCTTCAACCGACTTTTCAAATATTTTATTCTTACTCCAAAGCGCTAAAACTTTTTCTTCACGCTCTGAAAAGCTACTACGGGTATCTGGTGGCTCGAACATACTAAAACTCACTTTGATGGTAAATATGCTACTTTATTCCAGGAAAAATTGGAAGAAGCTTCGCCCCAAAAAAAGGACCAAAAGGACCAAAGGGACCAAAAGGACAAACCAGAACGGTTATTGGTTTTTGTCCCCTAGGTCCTTTATTGACAAGAGCACTCTTATCTCTTATGCTTCTTAGCTTATGCCAAAACCAGTCCGCCGATCACCCGTTTTAGCCATTGAATTTGGAGGCACTAAGGTCAAGTATGCACGCTTTCCTGCAAAGGTGACAAAGCTTACAGACCTTAAAGAGATAGAAATACATCACTACGATAATTGGGGCGAAAATGCAGCCTCAAGTCTGCTAGAGCAAATCCCCGAAATTTTCAAGGGCAACTTCCAGCATCCCCTTTCTGAGGCTGTTATGGAGCCTTCAGAGCGAATTAGCATCTCTATTCGCGGAGCTGTGCAGCATGGCAACTACCTTCCAAAAAATGGCCTTCCGCGCAATCTTGAAGAGGTGTTAAGCGACCACACAAATAGAGATGTAGATGTAGAAAATGATGCTGTCTGCATGGCCCGTGGCAGCCTTGCCTATAGTAAACTTGCTGCAAAAGAGATTCCACTACCGGCCCTTGTGTTGACCTTTGGAACAGGTGTTGGAGGCGCTATCATCCACGATGAAAAGCGCATAAGCCAGGTGGCAATTGCCGCAATGCACCCCCGCTTTCACTACCTCTATAAAACGCAAAAAATGCAAGAAAAGAAGCTAAAAAGAGCGCAGCCTATAAATAACTGGACTCTTCATGATGTGCTAGGAATAGATTTTTTTAAGTGGATAGTGACAACAAAAGCAGATGTGGCAAAATACAGTAAAACGCGCGTAATTGCACTTATAAAGGACCTTGAAAAGCACTTTGCAAAAAACCACTCGCTTCACTTTAAGTCGATCATTATAGGCGGAGGCAACAGCCGCTTTTTTGACATTACCGAATACAAAAAGCGACAAGTCCTCGTACTCTCCCCCAAAAAACTGGAAGCTGCCGGCATCAATAGCGACCTCATTCAACTTCTCGGCAGCACCCTTAAAGAAGACTTTTTGCCAACAGAGCTTATACCGGCCTTTAATGAACAGGAGAGCCACCTCTTTTAGTGAAAAGGACCAAAAGGACATCAATAACCGTTATTGCTGCCCTTTTGGTCCTTTTGTTTTTTAGGCCCCTTTCGAAGTCGTAATCTCAGCCACGAGTTCCTCAGCCTCATAGATATGCATGAGTGCCTCGAGTATTGCTTGGGAGTGAACACTCACTGCCCGTGCTACTTGGTCATCATAGGCAAAATCCCAGGAGAAGGCGTGGCGGTTGCCGTCAAAGATAATGCCTACAACTTCACCATTTTTGTTAATCACAGGGCTGCCAGAGTTACCGCCAATAATGTCGTTTGTCGAAACAAAATTAAAGGGCGTTTGCATCTGCACTAAGCGCTCACTTTGACGCCAGTTCTGAGGCATTTTATAGGGCTCCTGAAAAGAGTGATTACGTGCCTTTACGTAGGCCGTTTCAAAGGTTGTAAAGGGAGGCACTTCTTCCGTAAGAAGGTCATAGCCATTAAGAGCTACATCTTCATAGCCCTTCATAGTCCCTACAGAAAGTCGCAGCGTGAATGTCGCATCTGGGTACATACTCTCCTTATAGCGCTTAAAGAGAATGTCAGCAATTTGCGCATAGCTCTCCTTTTCGCAAGCTGCAAACTCGTTGTCATAGCGCTCTCGAAGCTTTCTCGCATAGGGATCGACCGCTAATGCAAGCTTGATGAAGGGGTCTTGAGCTCCGAGAAGCTCTTCAGGATTTTCGTAGAGCTTTCTACGATACTCTATAGAACCAAGTTGGGTGTTCGCTATAAGCTCTTCAGCCCGCTCTTCAACGGACTTTCCATCTAAAGCAAGAGCAATCTGTGGATGGCTAACTCCAAATATTTTGACAGCTATTGTAAGACTGTCAATAAGCTTTGCTTTTTCTAGAGCCGGATATACTGGCTCTTCTGAAAATAGGCGCATTTCAATTGTAGGAAGTTCGCTCTCTCTATACTCACGAAGGCGCTTTTCATTGGCCTTCACCCTTTCTTGGCTGGCACGCACAAGACATTCAGCAAAGTCATAATAGTGACAGCCGCCAAGGGTGAGCATCTCAAAAATGTAGTAGTCTGCATAGTAAATCCTAAGGGCGGCAAGCTCTTTTTGTAGCGCAAGCCAAGGCTCATTTTCCGTTGTTTTAAAAAGCTCTTGTTCAAAGCGCTTTTTATTTTTGATGATGCTACCCTCTTTAAGGATGCGCTCCATAGCCAAAAACACCTTTTGAGAGTTTCGTAGCTTGTGGATGTCCTGAAGAGCGATGCGCCTATTCTCTTCAGATTCGGCACTAAATTGTTGAAGGCTCTCTATACGCTCACCTAAAAACTGCAAAGTGTAGGGAAGGCGCACATCTTTTACAAATTGGAGGTGGTCACTCGTTAAAATGCGATCTGTTCTACCGGGGTGGCCTAAGACAAAAAGTGGCTCATCGACGCTAGGACCTGATTTACTCCATTTGAGGTAGTCTTTTGAATCGACAGGTTCATTATTTTCATAGACCCTAAAAAATGAGACATCGAGGCTGTGTCGTGGATATTCAAAATTTTCATCATCTCCACCAAAAAAGGCCATGTCTTGCTCAGGCGCCATTACAAGACGAATATCTGTATACCGCTTGTAGAGATAAAGGTGATAAAGAGCCCCCCTATAAAGGGCTACAACTTCAGGCTGCAGGCCCGTTTCTTCCTGAGCCTTTTTGCAAATACGGGCTGTCGCAGCTTTTCGTGCCTCTTCACGCTCGCGCGGCGTCATAGTCTCGCTTAAATCTTCTAACACTTGGGCAGTAACGTCTTGAATTGAGATAAGCTGATCTGCATAGACATTTGGGCAGAGTAGCTCCTCTTCAAGTGATTGAGCATAAAAGCCATTCTTTATAAGGTCATTTTGCTCTGAAGAAAGGCTATAAATGGCGCTAGAGCCTACGTGATGGTTTGTCATCAAAAGGCCATTTGGCGAAACAAAAGAACTAGAGCCCCCAGTACTAAAGCGCAATGATGCCTTTTGCACATGCTCAAGCCATTCAGGGCTAAGCTCAACTCCATACGTTTTCGCTATTTCGTCGTGAGGTACCATGTTTAGTGGCCACATCCCTTCGTCTGCGAAAAGGACACTTTGCATAAAAAATAAAAATACGCCTAACTTCCTCATATTATATCCCCCATTTACGTTTATATTCGTGCCCGAGCCCGTGCCCGTGCCCGTGCCCGAATGTTTTGCCAAGCGTGCAGTGCAATAACGCGTCCGGTCTCGGTCACGGTCTTGAGTCTCGATAATTGGCGTAAAACCAATTCCTTCAGACTGTACCAAACCCCCCGATATTTCAGCACTTGCTAACTATTTCTTATTTCGTTAGCTTCCAAATTTAAGTTATAGGATCAAAGTATGTTTTCTCCAGAAGACTATACAACTATTAGTTACTGGTTACCTCGCCTCTTAGGCGCCATCTACCTCTTTGCCTTTTGGCCCTTTCTCTTTCAGATTCAAGGGCTTATTGGCAAAAATGGCATCATGCCCATAAAAAGCTACCTAGCATGGATAAAGCGCACCTGGCCAAAGAGCTGGTTCTACATAGCCCCAACCCTTTTTTGGATTAGATCTGATGACAAGGCCTTGATAGCTGTTGTAGGACTAGGTGTTGTTAGCTCTATATTGCTGATGGTTGGCATCTATCCATCGCTTATGCTCATTACAGCCTATATCCTCTACTTTTCAATCATTTCAGTCGGACAGGACTTTTTAAGCTTTGGCTGGGAAGTATTTTTACAAGAAGTGGCCCTCAATGTCTTTTTGCTTAGCCTAACTCCCGTTCCAAACAGCATGGTGTGGCTAAGCTGCAACTTTTTGCTCTTTCGCTTTTATATACAGTCTGGCTCTGTCAAGCTGCAAAGTAAAGATCCTAACTGGCGAAACCTCACTGCAATATCCTACCACTACGAAACCCAGCCAATAGCAAATCTTACCGCCTGGTATGCCCATAAAATGCCGATGTGGTTTCATAAGGCCTCTTGCCTAATAATGTTTGCTATACAGCTTGTTGTACCCTTCTTGCTTTTTACAACAGAAGATATTCGCCTTGTAGCATGTGCTCTTTTTGTAGGCCTGCAATTTTTTATCTACGCGACAGGTAACTTTTCCTACCTAAACCATCTTGCTATGGTCTTTTCACTTCTTCTCTTAAATAATAGAGCGCTAGACGCTTTAGGCATACACGCACCTCTTGTGACAACGACTCCCTTAGCGCTAGATCTTGCCTTAACAGCTGCAGGAAGTGTGTTACTTCTACTGCAGGTTTTGCGATTTTATGACCATTTTTTTCCGTCGCGAATGTGTTACAGGCTGCTGAAACCTTGCTCGCCATTACATATT
>JAYRNE010000424.1:0-2400 GCA_041912355.1 Chlamydiales bacterium | reverse complement strand
TGAAGCTATAGGCGCCTACCCTGAACTTCAGGCATCAGAAGCTCTTGCATTCTTAGCTCGCCATCCTGAGGCCTTTGAGGATGCAGACCTCTTAAGATATGTAACGAAGCAGCTGTTTAGCCTCGGGGCAATAAAGAGGCATATAGAAGCTGGGCCCGATGTCGCTCGAGACTTTATGAGGCAGGCACGTAGAGTGTTTAGTGTTGAAGATAATATCGCTCTTGGAGAATTTGATATTGTCGAGCGGAAGCTAGAGATTGCTCGAAAGCTCTTTACCTTACTAGGCGACACAAAACCCATCCGCGAAGAGTTACGAAGCCTAAACATGCCACTACAACTTGCCCTTTCTTACCAGTATAACAAGGAAGTTGACGCACGTGATCTCTTAGCAGGCCTTATCCACGTAGACCTAAAAAGCGACCCCACAACAAGCCCTGAAGACGTTAAAACCCTTTTACAAATTGGTAGCGATAGAGCTAAAGAGGTTACACGCCAATTGGGAAAAGAAGATAGCGCCATACTTCCAGCTATCCTCAATAAAAGCGGCGAGGTCTTTATTCAAGATAGCGCCTTCCCACACATATACCATAACAAAGATAAGACGATTGAGGTAAATATCGCGACAGGCCACGTCTGGCAAGCAGGGGGCACCGCTAGAAACCTGCCTGGAGACCTCCAATCAATAGAACTTATACGCACTCTTCTGCCAACTATGGGCACACTTGAATGGAAAGAGGGCAACCCTGGCGTCTTTCGTACAAACACCTCTGATGGCGAAATAACAATTGCAAGCCGCTATCCTCTTCAACCTATAATCCAGTGGCGAAAAGATGGCGTGCTTTATGAGTTAAAACCTGAAGCGCAAAATGATCTTGCTAGCACTATGCCCGCCACTCTCACTCACAATGCACTTATCTGGACAAGTGAGTCTCGTACGATAATTACCGATAACGACTCCTTCCGCATAAAATACCGCCTAGAAGAAGATGGCACCTACTATAAGCACAATTCAGATCTTCAACTAGCAAAGTCCGCTGTCAACCCATTTAACCGTCTTGACGACCCTACATTTATAGCAGTTTGGACAGATGCATCTGGCAAGATAAAGCAGGTGGAACTTCCCCGCCTGAAGCTTACCTATAGTGTACGTGAAGTAAACGGTATGATGCGTGGCTACTCTGATAGCCATCGCTCCTGGTATATCGCAAACGACACTTCCCAATACGTGCCCGCTCTTGGTGCGCTCACAGACTATGTTGTCATGCAAGATGATAAGTCAGCTGATAAGCAGGTATGGCTTGTAGAGCACACCTACCCAACTGAAAATGCCCCACCCCTTGTAGCGCCTCACAAAGCCAATTATGAAGAAAAAAGTGGATTTGCTAAAACCCTTGCCATTCATAGGTATCGTATCGATTCTCAAGGGGAGCTAATCCCCCAAACAGAAGAGGCCTCCTATCATCTTGCCAATGTCTACTTTATCCAGCATGAGTATGACAAGGCCCGTGCGCTCATAACACGCTATGGAACCCAAGTAAAAGCGTTAACAGAGACCCAGAAGCAGATACTTTCAAGAATTGCAAGACTTGATGCCGGGCAAATTGAACCAACCCCACAGTCTATTACAGTAGCAATGGAAGCCTGGTATATACTCATTAGAGATGGCTGGCAAAACCTTGAACAAAAGTCGAAAATTGCCTTTTTTAGAAGCATCCAAAAAGAGCTCATTCCCATCTATGCTGAATATATACGCATGCAAGATGAGCTTGGGCGCGATAGACTGCCACCTGATAAGGAGCTCCTTATCATGCGCTCACTTGGACTTTACCGCGGTGAAGGTAAGCCAGTAGGCTCAAATATTGAGGACTATGGAAGAATATATATGCGCCTACAGGCTATTGATCCTGCGCGCTTTAAAAAGCTTGAGCTATCGCCCTACATGACACCTCAGCATCTTAAAAGCGATGCTGTTCTTTCACGCGATTGGCATACATCAGAAAAAAGTGAGCCCTTTGGCCATATCAGATGGGTTTATAGCGACTCTGTAAAGACTCTTCCTGAAATGCGAGAACAACGTCTTGTAGATTACGAAATAGGAATGGAAATACTTCCGATATGGTCGCTTATAAAAGAACATAGCGTTGAAAGCTTGACTAAACTTACAACCTACCTTCTAGGCTATTCCCCTGAGATAGAGGAAAAAAGCGAACTTGTAACACTTCTCAAAGAGATCTTACGTGGATATTCACTAACTGCTTTCTCAAAACCTCAAAGGCAAGTAGCACTTGTATTAATCGACCTTCTTGAAAACCCTGATAACTACCCAGATAAAGAAGCAGTATCCGAGGCCCTATTTCAGGATGCTGACCTATTTGACGAACATAAGGCTTTACGAGACAT
>JAYRNE010000423.1:0-5021 GCA_041912355.1 Chlamydiales bacterium | reverse complement strand
CATGATGGGTTTTTAACGATAAAAACGATATAACGATAAAAACGATATATAAAAAAATGAAATGATAATCTAGCTATCTAATCCTTCTCTTATTTTATCGTTCTTATCGTTATATCGTTTTTATCGTTAAAAACCCATCATGCCCACCCTGCAGCTTGCTATCATGCTTATCTTGTTCTTATTGACCACTCACCCTTATAACCAACACCCTCCAAGCAGAGCGAAGCTTCATATTGCCCAGCAATTAGTAAGATGTTAAAGTAAAGTAATTAAGAGGCAAGCATGACGCGAACTAAAATTATTTGTACTATAGGACCTGCGGTTAACTCGGTAGAAAAAATTGTCGAGCTAATCGAAGCTGGCATGAACGTCGCACGGCTTAACTTTAGCCACGGGACGCATGAAGAACACCTTGCAAGCATTAAAATGATTAAAGAGGCGCGCACGCTAACCAATAAGCCCGTTGCGATCTTGCTTGATACAAAAGGACCAGAAATTCGCCTAGGCAAAGCACCTAAAAAAGGTATTGAAGTAGCTCCCGGACAGAGAATGTGGCTTGTAAAAAAAGAATGCGAGGCCACAAAAGACGAGGTAAGCGTCCTTCCCGCCTTTGTTCTCGACAAGCTTGAAGTGGGCACTCATCTTTTAATTGACAATGGCTACATCTCAGCAAATATTGTCGAAAAAGGCCCTGAAGGCGTTTTGCTAGAATTTCAAAACCATGGCGTTATCCTCTCATCTAAAGGGGTGAACATCCCAAACGTCGAGCTTCACCTTCCTGCCTTAACGGAAAAAGATGAAGAAGATATTCGCTTTGGCTGCGAGCAGGATGTAGACATCATTGCCGCAAGCTTTATCCGCTGTGCCGATCACGTTCTTGCTATAAAAAAGCTTGTAATAGAAGCCAAAAAACCCGAAACACTCATCATCGCTAAAATCGAAAATAATGAGGGCGTACATAACTTCGACAGCATCCTAGAAGTTGCTGACGGCATTATGATTGCGCGAGGAGATCTTGGCGTAGAGGTACCCTTAAGCAAAGTGCCTCGCCTACAGAAGATGATGATTCGCAAGTGCTACCTAGGAGGCAAGCCCTCTGTTACTGCCACCCAGATGCTAGAATCGATGATCCAAAACCCGCGCCCAACGCGCGCTGAAGCCTCTGACGTTGCAAACGCCATCTACGACGGCACTTCAGCCGTTATGCTGTCGGGAGAGACCGCCGTAGGAAAATACCCTGTAGAAGCTGTACGCATCATGAAAAGCATCATCAACGAAGCTGAACATGACTTTGACTATAATGCCTACTTCGAACAGCACACAAAGTTACACTATGCCGATGTACCATCAGCTGTAACTCTTGCATCAGTAAAAACGGCCTACAGCCTTGGTGCTAGAAGCATCATCGCCTTTACGCGAGGAGGAACTACAGCAAGGCTACTTGCGCGCCTTCGCCCACAAATGCCTATTATTGCCCTTACTACCATTCCCAAAACGTACCAGCAGCTCTCCCTTAACTGGGGTGTAATGCCAGTGCTTTGCAATGACTGCCACGACGTTGAAGAGGCCTTTAAAGAGGCGACAAACTATGCTCTTGGCCATCATTATGTCTCTTATGGCGATGTTGTTGTCATGACAAGTGGCTCCCCCTTCTGGGTAAGCGGCACAACAAACACAATACGCGTGGAAGTGATACGCTAATGCCACAAAACCGCTACTACAGCTCGGGCAACCTTCAAAAAGGAAGCACAGTCATCTTAAAAAATGATGAACACCACTACCTAAAAAACGTCATGCGCACCCGCGTTGGCGAGTCTGTAGAGGTTATTAATGGCGAAGGCGCTTTGGCTGAATGCGAGCTTGTAAAGCTCCTCGACAAGGAAGCTCACCTCCTAGTAACAACTCTACATCAAGAAGAGAAAAGCCCTTTTACACTTACTCTTGCCCTTGCCATACTAAAGCCGGCACATCTAGAGTATGCGGTAGAAAAGTGCTGTGAGATAGGTGTGAGTAAGTTTCTAATTTTCCCAGGCGCACGCTCAGAAAAAAAATCTCTTTCTGAACAGTACCTAAAGCGCCTTCACACCATCATCTTATCAAGCACAAAGCAGTGCGGAAGGCTCTACTTACCCTCTCTTGAAGTTGGAGAATTAAAGCTTGAAGGCAAAGTTCTCTTTGGCGATCTAGAAGCAACTATCCCCATTGCAGATGTCGATAAAAAGAGTAACATAACCCTCGTCATAGGCCCTGAAAGCGGCTTTACTGAACATGAACGCCAACTTCTCCTACAAAATGGTGCCCAAGGCGTGCACCTCAACCGCAATACCCTACGCGCAGAAACTGCAGCGGTTGTTGGAGCGGCACTACTATGCGCATCTTAATACTCTTACTTTGCCTCCACTCTCTCATTTTTGCAGAAAATAACGATGAGCACCGCGTCCTCATTTGCGGTGTATGCCGCAATGTATCAGCAGCCTCGGAAAACAGCATCAGAAATATCGAGGAGCTTGGCAGGCGCTTCAAAGACTATGCCGTTATCATTTACGAAAATAATTCTCTAGATGACACCGCTCAAAAGTTTTCAGCCTGGGCGAGCAGTAACAACCACGTTACCTTTATAAGCGAAACACTCTCTAAAAAAGAGCTTGCCCAAAGTAGAACTTGTCGTATTGCCAACGCTCGAAATAAGGTGCTAGAGGTAGTACGCAAAGAAAAGTACGATAAATTCCGCTACCTCATTATGGTAGACCTAGACTTTAGAACAGCGTGGCCAATAGATGAGATCATACACTCCGTAAACCAGGCCTTTGACTGGGACTCTATTTCTGCAAATGGCATAACAGCAACTGGCACCTACTATGACCGCTTTGCCTTTAGAAGCAAAGACTTCCCCTTTGGCCCCGAACTTTTAGATCATGAATTTTGGGCAGAGCTTCTACCGAATGACCAGGGACGCTGGTTTAAACTGCCTCAAGCGACTGGCTGGATGCCGGTCTATTCAGCCTTTGGAGGCCTTGCCATTTATAAAACCGAGACCATCCGCAAGTTCTCTTATTCGGGCTCAGTCACCCCCGCGCTAAAAAAGTATTACAAAAATATTTTAAGCGACCTCTCCCCTGACCATCCCCACCTCGTGAAGTACCGCACCCTCAATAAAAAGCATTCTGGGAATAAAGTTATTTTTCGCAAAAACTGCCTCGAATGGCAATCCCCCAAAGACCGCTCCATCGCCGTATGCGAGCACGTAACCCTACACGCCGCGATGGCCCTAAAAGGCTACAGAGCCTTTTACGTTAATCCTAAGCTTGTTATGCAGTATTAGAGGCAGCTATTTTGTACAAGGATTATGCACTGAAATAAAGCGATCCTTTCCATATTCCAGCAGCTTTTGATCACATGTAACAAGGACTGCATTTTCTTCATAGGCTGATGCTACAAGAATGCGATCTGCTGGGTCACCATGCATAGCCCCAGGCAACCGGCTACTGAGAATAGAAATACGCGGAGTAAGAGGAATAAGCGTAACGCCTCTTGAGGCTAGGGCATCATTTGCCCAATCAAGAACATCCATTTCTATTTCTATTCGTTTTCTTTCTACAAGCATGCCAAGTTCCCATATAGATATTGCTGATATCAGTATCCCATCATGATTCTGGGCCTGCTCAACACTTGAAACAAAGTGGCCCGATAGTATGGGATTGCCCTCCATCAGCCAGATCCAGACATGCGTATCAAGAAGAAGCTTATGCTGCTGCAGCTTTTTAAGTATCGGCATCCCACACCTCCCCAATAGGCTGGATAATGTCACCTTTAGTGTGAATTGTGCCCTTCATCTTGCCAAAAAGAGAGGTATCTTTTGTGTGTATTGGACATAGCTTTGCAATTGGCTCATGCCGTTTTGTAATGATGAGCTCATAGCCACCTTGCTTTATTTCATCCATAATTTTTAAGCATTCGGCCTTAAACTTACCTGCTTGAATATACTTTTGCATACCTCTTATCCTCCTATAGTCATATTACCATAGTCATGAATTTTCTAGCAAGAGGTATGTTCTGATTATCAACTAAGGATAAAGATATTTAATTGACATGTTGCTAGTATTTCTATATACTTTTTTCAAACCCAATACTATGAGGATATTGTATGTCATTTTATAATATGAATGTTCTTGAAGATAAGTCTAATAGACTTGCTTTTTACTTCCCAGATGATGAACAGCGCGCTATTTGCACAAATGGTCTGTCAAAAAAGCCACTTAATGGCTGGACAAATGCTGATGTGCATAAGGGCGGCGAAGAGGGAGTAACGGCCTTTAACGTACTTACACACATTACAAATCCAGATACACAAAATAAGGTAGAGGTTCTTAGCTCTTTTATTGATAGACTCGTAGCAATTAGGGAACAAAGAATTCTTTATAAAGGTAAAGAGTATGACGTAGACGCCGGTGGTGTAAATTCGCGCGGCGAGCGTTATCCTGACTTCGCAGGGCGCGTAGCTGATCGCCTAGTAACGCAAGCAAGAGAAAATTTTGCGGGTTCGCTTACTCAAGAGTTAATGGAAAAAATAGATGTGGCCTACGCCTACTTTAAAGAAGATATTGACTCAAGAAGCAAGCGCCACGGTCGCGATACTGAGCAGTTTAACGAAATTTTTGCTGCAGAAAAGTATGCTGAAGTTCGAAGAGCACTTCTTCACCCAGTAGCTGGTCATTTAACACCAAAGCACATTGGCTTTTTCTTAGCAGAAGTTCACGGAAATGATAAAAGAGAAGAACTTGTAAAACTATTCTTTGAAGCTGTTACCGCATCGCCAAATAACCAAATGGCAAAACATCTTGTTGACTGGTATGAGAAGAATATGAAAAAATATTCCGTCACCTATAACCACGAGCTTCCACCTTCTTTGGCAGCAATCAATGAAGCTGGAATTGCAAGATTTAGAGAAGTTCAACCTAAAAAGTAATGAAAATCAACGCCCAATTTTCACACCCCTTTCTCGAAAGCCCAAAAACAGTTGT
>JAYRNE010000422.1:0-6778 GCA_041912355.1 Chlamydiales bacterium | reverse complement strand
TCCATACACCAATCGTTTTATCTTTAGGTAGCTCTACATCTATAGTTTGAGGGCTTGTTACATCAAGAATATAGAGAATGATGTCTGATGAGCTACACGCCTTTTTAGAGCGGCGTATGCCCTCTTCTTCAATAACCTCGTCAGTCTTACGAATCCCTGCGGTGTCAATTAGGCGCAGGCAGAGGCTATTAAGTTTAAGATCATCTTCAACAAGATCGCGCGTAGTACCAGCTATTGGCGACACAATAGCCCTATCTTTACCAAGCAGCGCATTCATAAGAGAGGACTTACCCACATTCGGACTTCCAATAAGCGATACAGATACACTCTCGTGTAAGGCCTTTCCCTGCTCGAATGTAAGTATAAATTTTTTAATATTATTCATAACTTCTTGAAGCGTAGCAATGACATCCTCAAAAGGCGCAAATTCTAGGTCCTCTTCAGGAAAATCAACCCAAGCTTCAAAGATTGCAGCAATGTCTGTAAGGCGGCCTTGCAAGCCCAAAATTTCGCGCGATAGGCGCCCTTCGAGCTGATCCTGAGCCAAGGATAGCGCCACTTCATTCTTAGCGGCAATTTTGCTTTGTATGGCCTCAGCTTGAGCAAGGTCTATTTTGCCATTTATAAACGCTTTAAAGCTAAATTCACCAGGGCTTGCAGGCTTCGCCCCTGCTCTAATACAAGCAGCAAGCACCTCTTTAGAGACAAGACCTCCATGGCAGTGAATTTCTACGGTGTCTTCCCCAGTGAAGGAGCGAGGAGCCTTCATCACAATAAGCAGCACATCGTCAATACAGATGCCGTCTAAAATAATTTTTCCATAATTTACCGTGTGGCTCTTCAGCTTTGATACCGGTTTTGAAAAAATTCTTTCTGCAACCTGAATGGCTTCCTTGCCAGAAATGCGAATAATAGCAATCCCCGCCTCGCCAGGCGCCGTTGCACAAGCTGCTACTGTCTCTCCGGGAATATAGGGTCTATGAACAAATTCCATGTACCCAAGTATACCTGTAAGCCGATTTTTTACCAAGAAGGGACGTAAAGAGAATGAAAGGACAATGATATGCCTTTGGTACTAGAATGCATACAGTGCCAGCCATCGGGCACGGGCTCGGGCACGAGTGTTAAAAAGCTCTTACTGGGCAACGCCACGTATTACCCCTTGTGTGTTCATGCACTCGTGCCCGTGCCCGTGCCCGAGCCCGTGCCCGATGGCTGGCACTGCATGCAGTTAAACAATCAAATATCCTATTACCCTTTGATTTGTGGGCGAAGCACACTTGACAACCAGATGATTTAGGAGTATCCTTTTTACTTTACTCAAGGAATCCTCATGAAAACAGCCCTTAACGCACTCTTTCTCCTTATGTTTTCAGCCATGCTATGTGCTGCTGATGTAAAAGTCACCCCAGATATAAAAAGCACCCCAGTAGCGCAAGAGCAAGATGAAGTAACGAAAATGGACATGCTCATCAAGGCAACAGAAAATAGCCTTGTCAGGCTAAAAGCTTTAAAAACTCTTATTGTAGAGTATAAGAAGTGCGAACTAAAGGCTATTAATAGCCCAAGCGACACTGACAACCTCTATAAACTTGTAAACCTTGCAAAGCAAATACAAGAAGGTATTAACGACTCTCAGCTTCAGGACTATTTTTCGCAACAGTTCCTCGACGAACTAAAAAGGTTTTCAGAAATCGCGAATAAGAAAAATATCCCACAAGCCAAATAATGGACTCTATTCAATACATCAATCGCCAAAAGGCCTGCGTTGAAACAGAAGAGGTGTTTGGCGAGCAGGCTATTCGCTTTTTATACGGCAGCTGTCCGCTTTCAAAAACCTTGGGCCGCATGGCTCTACATAGCTTTGCCAAGTGGCCGTTTATGAGTGCCTTCTATGGCTACTTGCAAAATTTACCCTCATCAAAGAAAAGGGTTATTCCATTCATAGAGCGCTTCGGCATGGATGCCAGTGAGTTTCAGGATACACCAGAGGCCTTTAAAACCTTTAATGAATTTTTTGTCCGCAAGCTTAAACCAGAATGTCGTCCTATTAGCCAAAATGCGATTATTCCAGCTGATGCCAGGTACAGATTCTACCCACAAATAGGCCAGGGAGACATTTTTTCTGTAAAAAATAAGGCCTTTTGCCTAAAGACTGTTCTGCAAGATGAAGCCCTTGCAGCCCGCTATGAAGGGGGAAGCTTAGTAATTGCCCGCCTATGCCCTACAGACTGCCACCGCTTTTATTTTCCCTTTGACTGCACACCTACAAAAGCAAAACTCATCAACGGCAAGCTCTTTTCTGTAAACCCAATCGCCACAAAAGATAACCCCTGGATCTGGTGCGTAAATAGGCGCATGCTCACCCTCTTAGACTCTAAAGAGTATGGCCAAGTAGCCTATCTAGAAGTTGGCGCCACAAACGTCGGCAGCATCATCCAGACCTACACGCCAGATAGACCCCAGCCAAAAGGGGGCGAGAAGGGTTATTTCGAATTTGGAGGCTCTGCCCTCCTCATCCTCTTCGAAAAAGGCCGCATCCAGTTTGATAATGACCTTATAGCCGCAAGCGAAAAAGGGTTAGAAATCTTGTGCCTTATTGGGCAGTCTTTGGGAATAAAGGACAAGCCGTACGAGGCTTCTACCTAGCTTTACCTTCGTTTCTAGGTTTAAACAGGCGATTTAGGTTTTTATTCGTCACAGTTTTACCACTCCCATACGCTTTTATTTTACTACTTACTTGCAGTTATCAAGTCGTTAAATGATGGCTTGCTAAAAAATTTTATAGTAATTATATATCAATTAAGATCCTGGTAGCAAAATAACTCCCAACCTCAGAGAGGACAATAAAATGAGCGGTACTATAGGCCAACCATCACCCGAAAGACCTAAAAGTATTGCCCAGCCCAGCGCACCCGCCAACATTCCACCACCCACATCCCCCCCTCCCGTAGCGCCAGCAGCTAACACAGCCTCTTCTTCGCCTCCAGGAGTAACGCAACCACCTGCAGCCATAAATGTAGCTGCTACAGCCTCAGCAGCATCTCCTGCTAAGGCACCCTCTGCCATGAAGCCCTATGTTGCTAAGCCTGGGGCCGATGCACTAGAGAGGAGCAAAAAGCAACTTGAAAAGGCAATAGCTGCCAATGTGCGTGCCGAGAGTAAGGAGACGTATGAAGAAGCTCTAAAGGATGAAGACCTAAACGCTAAACAACTACAATACGCGCGAAAGAACCCTAGCCCGAGGAATCCCGCAAGTAAACTTATCTATAAACACGAGGGTTTCGAGGCCTCTTTTGACCAAGTACAAAAAGGTAAACAAAGAATTAGCGAACACCTGGCAAGCGAGAAAGTACAAGCCGCATCCGGAGAAGACCCCCAATTTCCTGGCAAGTCAGAGCACTATAATTTATCATGTGGTGTAGAAGTTTTCAGCACGATCGGGGGGTCGCGAAGAGAAATGGAAGATACGCACATTGTCCAAGAAACTAAATATGGAATCGTCTGTACAGTAAACGATGGACATGGAGGCGCCAAAGCAGCAGAGTACATAAGAGATAATTTCGTTAGCAGCTTCGAAGCGGCTTTGGATGCTAAGGGAGAGCCCCTCGACTATGAAAAAACAACAAATACTCTCGTAGAGGTTATTGATACACTGCACAAAGCAATGTGTGAAGAGCAAGCACGGACAGGTAAAAAAGGGTATGGCGGCTCATGCATTGTCGGCGCATTCATTCCCAACTCTAAGATAACACAACAGTTAGGAATAGAGCAAAGTGCTATCACATTTAATGTAGGGGATTCTCAAGCACTAAAAGTTGAAAAAGACGGAAAAGTAGTTCCACTTTCAGAACCTGCAATTCCCATGGAAAAAAGATTTGAAAAAGCGGTAAAAAAACAAGAAGGGGAAGTCCGGGGAAACCGTGTAGGCGGAGAATTAGCCGTTGCACGTGCATTGGGTGACGCCGATATAAAAGGAGTTGTCCATCGACCAAAGATTACCACAATCCCTTTTGTAGATGGCAAGCTTTATCTCGGCTGCGACGGACTGAATGAGGGAGCTACAAACACCAAGCTAGGTAACGCTATAGCTAATGGAAAATCAGCAAAGGATCTAGTTTTCGCCGCCGCTGTAGTGTCAGAAGATAACCTAACGTGTATGATTATTGATGCGCCGTTACCGCCATTAGAGCGACTCAAAAAAAATATGGCTCAGCATATCCATTATTATAATAACGCTACGCATGAAAAGCTCTTCAATATGAATACTGATGGTATATGGCTCGCAAAGCCGAATTATGAGGATTCATCCTCTCAAAATCCAACATCTATCGAGATATGGCAGATGAAAGAGGGAAAAATTATCAAATGTAAAGCCACACCCACGACTGATCCAGAGAGAGGAGTTGGGTTTACCGTGGAAGAGTTCGAAAAGGTCGAAAAAGTCGAAGATGTGGAAAAAGTAGAAAAAGGTGCTTCAACACCTACATTTTATCCTGCTTCCAGCATGCAGAACCTTTTTCAAACTTTGAAATTAGAGGAATGGAACGATCTCTATTATATAGAGATGTAATAAAGGCATAAGGCGGGCTCTATACCCGTCTTTCATCCCTTTATGTTAATGTAAGCTCTATTTGCTCGTAACGGCGCATCATGTCGCGGGCGTGGGCGGCGTCTTCGAAGCGAAGGTCTTTAGCGGCTTTACGCATAGCCTTATCCCAGTCGGCAATTTTTTTGCGAACCTCGTTTAGATCTAGCTCCTCATCTTCATGGGCGATCTTTTTCGGAGCAGCAGTTGGCGGCACTTCGTGATCTTCTAGGCCCTCTTCGAGTATCTGTAAAAGGGCTACCTCTTTCTTTACCGTTTTCGGGATGATACCATGCTTTTCGTTGTACTCTTGCTGCAATTTACGGCGCCGTTCTGTAATGGCTATTGTACGCTTTATAGAGCCTGTTTCTACATCAGCATACATAATCACGCGGCCATTTTCGTTACGAGCAGCTCGTCCACAGGTCTGTATGAGTGAAGTTTCGCTTCGTAAAAAGCCCTCCTTATCAGCATCAAGTATAACAACTAAGGCAACTTCTGGAATGTCAAGACCTTCACGGAGCAGATTTATACCTACAAGCACGTCGAAGACGCCATTTCGAAGATCGTGAATAATCTTTAGACGTTCTAGCGTTTCAATTTCAGAGTGCAAGTAGCGCGCACGTATACCTAAATCTTTTAAGTAGCTTGCAAGCTCTTCTGCAAGGCGCTTTGTAACTGTTGTCACAAGCACTCGGGCGCCCTTTTTAGTCTCTATATTGATCTCTGCAAGGCAGTCATCAACCTGCGTGGAAGCGGGGCGCACTTCAATTTTAGGGTCTAGCAGGCCTGTCGGACGTATAATCTGCTCTACGATGGCGCCGCCGGCTTCTAAAATTTCAAATTCTGAGGGCGTTGCAGAGACAAAGATCGTCTGCTTCATATGACGCAAAAACTCTTCAAACTTTAAGGGCCTGTTGTCATAGGCTGAGGGAAGGCGAAAGCCAAAGTCAACAAGTGCCTCTTTTCTCGCTTTATCGCCATTATACATGGCTCTTAGCTGGGGTATTGTCTGGTGAGACTCGTCGATGATAAGCAGGTAGTCTTCTGGAAAGTAGTCGATAAGGCAGGGAGAGGGCTCTCCAGGCTTTCTGCGGCTAAAGTGGCGCGAGTAGTTTTCGATACCTTTGCAAAAGCCCACTTCGCGGATCATTTCAATATCATACATCGTACGCTGCTGTATGCGCTGCATTTCTATGAGCTTATTATTTGCTTCAAAGAACTTTATCTGTTCCTTAAGCTCTTGCTTGATGGTCTCTATTGCTGAAAGGCGCACCTCTTCAGGAGTTACATAGTGAGACCCTGGGTAGATGGAAACGTGTCCAAGACGCCTTCTTATTTTACCAGTAAGTAGATCAAACTCCGAAAGGCGCTCTACGTCGTCGCCAAAAAACTCTACCCGGTAGGCAATATCTTCTTCGTAGGCAGGAAATATGTCGAGCACATCCCCCCGCACACGAAAGTTTGTGCGGCCAAAGTCGATGTCATTTCGCGTGTACTGCATGTCTACAAGGTGCAGCATCACATCATCACGACGAACCTTCTGACCCTCTTTTAGCTGAAGCGCCATGTTTCGGTAGTACTCAGGCGTTCCAAGACCATAAATACAGCTTACAGAGGCTACGATAATGGTGTCGCGCCGTTCAAGAAGTGAGCGCGTGGCGCTTAGACGCATCTTGTCGATCTTCTCATTAATGGCAAAATCTTTTTCAATGTAGGTGTCGGTGCGGGCAATGTAGGCTTCTGGCTGGTAGTAGTCGTAGTAGGAAACAAAGTACTCAACGGCGTTTGTGGGAAAAAAGCTCTGAAATTCCTGATAAAGCTGAGCCGCTAGGGTCTTATTGTGAGCAATTATAAGCGTAGGCCTTTGCACGCGCTGAATCACCTGAGCCATCGTAAAGGTCTTACCCGAGCCCGTAATACCAAGCAGCACCTGGGCCTTTTGTCCACGTTCGATTTCAGATGTGAGCCTCGCAATAGCCTGGGGCTGATCGCCCTTTGGAGTAAATGAGCTTGTAAGATTAAACATAGTAACATAATTTTATCATGAAACTTTAGTTTTCTTCTAGGAATAAGCTTTACCCATAAAATGCACAAAAAGAGGTCACGAACGGCGCCTTTTGGTCCTTTTTTTGGTGACAACCATAACTTTTATTTGCATTATTCGCAGAAATCCGTTACATCAAAATT
>JAYRNE010000421.1:0-7361 GCA_041912355.1 Chlamydiales bacterium | reverse complement strand
GCTAAGCTCTGGAAAGACCTCTTTTAGGCTTTTTGCCATGTGTTCAACTTCTGTCTGCATCATTTTAGGGCTCATCCAGATATGTGTGTCGGCCATATCTTCATGATGGTGGTGGCAGCAGTGTTCATGTTCATTAATAAGGCTTAGGCCCTGACGAAGGTCTGTAACTACAAGTTTGGGGTTTTCAGCCCGTAGCGCTTGAAGCACGCGAGGCTCAAAAAGCTCGCCTACAGTAAACCATAAAGAGGCCTTTGTGGCTTTTAGAATTTCTTTTGGAGTAGGTTCATAGGTGTGCGCGCTAAAGCCTGGGGGCACAAGTAGGGTAACGGTAACCTCTTTTGCTGTAAGCTCGTCTACCATCTGGACATAGGGAGCCATGCTCACAAGTACAAGGCGCTCTTTTGCAAAGCCTAAAAGGGGAATCAGAGAGAGGAAAAGGGCAAGAAAGTATGTATACATGTATATTCCTAGAAAAATTATAACTATCATACCAGTAAGATGCATTGATTTCAAACTGGCATTTTTGTACAATGTTTCCCACTTGCCATGGAGGGGTGTCCGAGTGGCTTAAGGAGCACGCTTGGAAAGCGTGTGTGCGCTAATCCCGTACCGTGGGTTCGAATCCCACCCCCTCCGAATTTCAAGATTAGGATTAAGAACCAAAAAAGGCCTCTTGCAACACGGTCCGTTATTGTTCTTAATCTTGTCCTTTTCGTCCCTTCTTGCCTCACTATGGTCCAATTTCTCTCGCCTTTTTGAAAGCTTTTCTTCTCTCGTTTTATCTTTGCAAAAATAGGTGGTAATATTAAAGTTTCCTTATTGCAAAAAAAAGGAGCAATGAATGAATTGTAAACATCTATTTTTTAGCTTCACAGCTATTTTTGGACTGCTTTTTGGGCATGTCAACACAGAACTTTCCGCAAAGTCGCACTGCCATTCGAATGAGAAAAAAGACAGCTTACCGCCGTGGATAGAGTACAGAGAGGGGACATTAGTTTATAAATTTAATGTCTTTAATCTTGACCCGGCAAACATCAATCAGAAAAAACTGAAGAGTATCTTCAAGGCTATAGAAAAAGATACTTGGATAAATTATGCAAAAGATAATGCTCGCGCAAGCGACATCAAGGTCTATAAGGGCGATCAAGTTACTAATCCTAAACTTTTTAAGGGTGACAGAATCCCTATTTATATAGGGAATTTCCAAGAAGAGCCTGTTGGCAATTTTTTAGGTTACCACGTAGTTCAAACTCCGCCTGACTTCTCCTCTTTCTTTCTTTTGAATGAAAATATTACCCAGCTCTTAGGTGTTCCAGTACCATCCAATTTTCCTAATTTTACTCCATATTCTGCTGTAAATAGTGGTACAATTAAGGAATGGCTTGGAAATGGACATTGGGCAGGTAACCCTTATGCCTTTAATACACCTTCTAAATTTTATCAGGTCCTATCAGTTGTAGGTTCTCATGAAGTACATGAGATACTAGGGGATGATTCTGGCTCTAATTTTGTTATTTTTGATAATACTGCACCAACAGTTGCCAACTGGCATTATGCAATTTTAGATGAAGATGGTAATCCTACGAATGGGACAGTAGGTCCAGATGGCTATGTGCATCTGCCCTATCTAACTGATTTTTTCCCAGATGGTATTCAAATATCAGTAGTACGCGAAGATGGTGATGCAGTTTCTAGGTCCACGGCATCAAAACTTCAGACTTATTATGTAGATGGATGGGCAATTCAAAACTATCCTCTCTATACTTTTTGGCAGCCATGGTATACATCATCAAGCATTAAATATGACAAGAAGGGACTTTCTAAATTGCCTTGCCAGCCGTTTGCTGGACTTCATGAGCCATTTTTGGTCTATATTTTAGATCTTGGTGATGGACTTTTTGGTCCTGGTGAAAGCCAATTTGCTCAAGTGCTAAATTGGGGTCCTGTAACTTCTACACAAAGAGAAGCTGAACAAAAAGCAAATAGAGGTCCAGGCTGGAATGCTGCATTAAATAACTTCCCGCCAGACTATACCTATGTAACATTTTTTGGACCAATCTCAGCAATTTAAGAGCTGTATTGGACAAATAGGGGTTACATCGGGTAACCCCTAAATCTTCCTTAAGGCCAATATTTATGAATAGAGCATAATAATGGGTGGCGTGCATGTATTGTGCATAACTTTTGATAATTATGTTCGGCCCGCATCATTACAGCCCCGTATTAATCTCTCAGGGCGAGCTGCCAAAGCAGCTTATAAAGGAAAACTCTTTTAGTAAATGCGTCTTGTTTAATGATTTAAGGAAGGCGGCAGCGCTATAGGAAATCTGTCCTTTTTGTTCTTTCATGCTTTAATACTCTTTTTAGCGAATACACATACCCCTCCAAAAAATACTCTAGCCAGGCTGTGATGGGGTGCTTGGTGCCTTCATAGTAATCTGAAGAGTGGCCAACAGTAAGGGCATCGTAGTAGTCGTTAAGATTTTTGTAGTAAAAGTCTTCGAGAACTAAGAGGCCGTGAAGGTCGCAGTTTGCTTTTCGTAGAATGAGCTTGGTGAGGAGCCTTGCGAGGCGGCCATTGCCGTCGTAGTAGGGGTGAATGGCGTTAATGCCAAAGTGGGCGATGGCTGCTGTTATGGGAGCCGGGTAGGGTGAGGTTGTTATCCACTTCACAAGGCTTTTCATAAGAGGAGCTACATCTTTAGGCTTTGGGGGAAGGTAGAGAATCTTTTGCCCTGTAGGGTCTAAAATGCCATTTTGGCCTTTGCGGTAGGGCGTAGCTCGTTTTTTATAAAGTATGAGGCTGTGAAGCTTTTTGATAAGAGCTTCTGTAATTGGCGTACCTTCAGCTGCCCACGTAAGTGCCTGCTTGTAAGCAGCAATATAGCCATGAAGTTCGTGCTTGTCAGGGCTTAGCTCTTCTAAGCTGCAAAAATAGTAAGATACATCTTTCAGAGCCTTTTTATGGGCGTTTTTTGGCTTTATAATATTTGTGCTTTCAATATACCTCAGAGCTTCTTTAATGGGGCGCGTTATAGTAAAATGTGGGATAAATTGCATGGTCATAGCAAAACGCCCTTTTCTCTTGGTTTATGCAAGCTTATAGCGCCTATGCATTCTATTTTTTGGGGCAAAAATAATCTGATAACCAATGGCGTCAAGAATTCTGAACAGGGTATCAAGAGTAATGTTTGTTTTTTTTCCAGAGCGCAGGCTTTGAATGATTGTCGGGGATACACCCGCGGCGGCTGCTAGCTTTCTTACAGACACATGATCTTCTTCCATAGCAGCTAAAAGCAATTCAGACAGCAAAAGCTCTTTATATTCTTGCTCTAGAAGATTCTTTTGTTCTTTATCTTGAATGAACTGTTCGTAGGTAGATTTAGGTTCCATCATAAGCAGTCCATTGACGCATGTCATGTCTTTTCATACTATATCCTTAGTGTACCATTTTTGTGATACAATGTCAAGTTTTCTGAATATCCAGTATTTTCCCCTCTTTCAGGGCACCCCGAGCAAGATTTTTCAAAGATTACCACCTAAATTCATTTTTTTGTGAAGAAAAAACGAATTGGCAAAGTAAAGAGCGGGAGTGGTATAATACTTTAAGTTATGGGATTACGGACCTTGCTTCTCTCGCTCTATTTACTGCTCATCACTCTATCAGCATGCTGTCAAGAAGCGCCTTGCATCATCTACCTAAAAGGCACATGTTCTGCAGGTAAGTCTACGTTTATTCGCGAGCTTTCAAAGCAGTGCGATGCGTGTGAGGTTGTAGATGAAGATGCCATCATGATGCAAGCTTACGTGGATGCTGTGAAGATGCGCTTTCGGCAAGAATGGAATTTTATCTCTCAGGTAATTGCACAAGAAAACCTCTATCACGCCCTCCGAGAAGAGGAGGTGCTGTTTAAAAAAACTGCCACTCAAGAAGAGCGAATAATGGCTACAAAGCTTCTTACAGCCATTCAGGAAGAGCTTAATCAGTCCCACAATCTTGCATGGAAGGAGAGTGTAAGTAAAGGAATTACCGCCAAAGCGCTGAACAAGATACAAGAGGCTCTTAGCAATAATAGCTCTGTGATACTTGATTCCTGGTACATTAAGCCTAAAGAGCTTCAGGAGCTATTTCCCAAAATAAAAGTGGTACGCGTGCTGCTTTACTGCCCTTTTCCAGTAGCCTACGAGAGGTTTTTAAAGAGAAATAAAGAGGCCCTTGATCATGAAAAGCTCCAAGAAAAGCGATATCCGAGACAGCTTGTAGGTACCTTCTTTTCGCTGTATCAGCTTTCAAAAGAGCCCCTACAGCCCATTTGCGAAGTAAAAAAGCATGAACTTAATGGCTTTCTAACAACTCTTGCAGCATCATTTAAAGAGAGTGAAGCCGAGTATAAAAAGCCCATCTTTACCTTCGGCGAAGTTCCGCGATCTTACTACTTAGGTCAAAAAAATGAGTTCTTAAAGCCTTTTGAAACGCTAGCTACTGACGTTCTTTATCTTGCCCCAAAACAAGAATATGATCTTATTACGGATAATAGCAAAGAGAGTATGCAGAAGTCTGTAGAAGCGGTTATGAAGCTACTTACTCCCCCTGAATCTCTTGCCGCAGCTTAGTAAAGTAAGCAAGACGTTTGGCAAGTTCGCGCTCAAAACCGCGCTCTACTGGAACAAAGTACTCCTGCCGTTCGATGTTGTCTGGAAAGTAGTTTTGGCCAGAAAAGCCCTTTGGCTGGTCGGGGTCGTATAAGTAGCCCTCACCAAACCCTACTTTCTTCATCCAGCTAGTTGGGGCGTTGATGATGTGGGCAGGTGGGTGTAGATGGGTTGTTTTTTCGGCGTGTTCTTTTGCTTCTCCATAGGCAACGTAGGCCCGGTTGCTTTTTGGGGCAAGAGCGAGGTAAATGACAACCTGGGCAATCGCTAAATCACCCTCTGGGCTTCCAAGAGTTTCATAGGCCTGAAGCCCATTTAGAGCTATTTGTAAGGCTTGTGGGTCTGCAAGGCCAATGTCTTCAGATGCCATGCGTATAAGGCGGCGGCTCAAGTAGCGTATATCTTCGCCTTGAGCAATCATGCGGGCAAGCCAGTAAAGAGATGCCTGGCAGTCAGAGCCGCGAACGGCCTTATGAAGAGCAGATATCAGCTGGTAGCGCCCTTCACCTGTTGGGTCAATGGCAGCGCGCTTTTTTTGAAGGGTTTCTGCAAGCTCATCTTGTGTAAGATCGTGGTCCCGCTTTTCTTGCTGCAGCTCGTCTACCCAGTTTAAGAAGGAGCGAGCATCGCCCTGTGCCCATTCTACAAGCTGGTTTTTTGCCTCTTGTGTGAGAGAGAGTTTTCCATATTTTTCTTCGATACGCTCAAGGAGGGTATGTAAATTTGCTTGCTCTAGCGGCTTTAGGATCATCACGTGCACGCGGGAAAGTAGCGCGGGAGCTAACTGAAAAGAGGGGTTTTCTGTTGTTGCTGCTACTAATACAAGTGTGCCATTTTCTAGGCTTTGCAGTAATAGGTCTTGCTGAGGTCTTGTAAGGCGGTGTACTTCATCAATCCACACCATTTGGGGCCTACAAAAAAGAGGGGCCTTTTCAGCATTTTCAATAATGCGGCGAAAATCACTACTTGCCGCTGAGGTTGCATGAATAGTCTCTATTGGCAGTGAAAAGCTTTTAAGGTAGAGCTTAGCAAGGGTAGTCTTGCCACATCCCGGCGGTCCCCAAAACACTACAGAAACAGGCCTTTTTCTCTTAATAAGCTTTTGCAGGTTATTCAAGAGATGCTCTTGCCCCACATACTCATCAAAACTTTTTGGCCGAACGCGTTCTGCTAGAGGTGTTATTGTACTCATAGCTTCCAGTATATACCAAAATAGCTTTTAAAGGACGAAAAGGACATAAAAGACCTAAAAGACAAGCTTCGCCCAACTTTAAAACACTTGCAAGTTGGGCGAAGCTTGTCCTTTAGGTCCTTTTGGTCCTTTATGTCCTTTTTGTCCCTTACAGTGGAAGAAAGAGAAATGTAGTTTCTATTTCTGCCTTTGTGAGGCCTCCATGGTGGCCTCTATAGGGGGTGGTAAATTGGTCTTGTAGGTACCACCAGATGGAGTTTTCCCCAAGTGGTAGGGCTACTAAGTTGCCGGCGCGCGCACGGAATCGGTCGGTAACAGTGCCAAAAAGGCCTTCCTTTATAAGGTCTTCAGTTTTGTAGACAATACCGGTGCCTGAAAGAGCATCTGAAAGCTCTTTATGAGCTTTATCAAGCTTTTCATCTACAATGTGTAAAAACATGTCGCGGGATGAGCCAGCAGGTACTAAAAGTTCATTGTTGGCATTTCGCTTTATGTAGCCCTCAAAATGGGGTAGATGGTTGTTTATGTACCAGGTGGTTTCGGGGTGAATGGGGGACATGCCGTGATCGGCAATAACTATAGCCGCAGTTTTTTGCATGGGCTTACTTGTAAGTTCTTGCCAAAAGTGCTCAAGGTGGGTAAAACATTTTTCAACTTGCGCATCCACTTGTTCGCTATCTGGCCCAAACTCATGGCCCGCACCATCGATATCACCATAGTAAAAGAAAAAATATGATTTTCCTTGTGGGTTCTGCATCTCTCTTTTTAGGCGCGATAGGCCCTCAGTAAAGTTCTTATGGCCTGTAACTATGGCACCTTCAAACATTAGCGTAGAGTAGGGCGACTTTGCAGAGTCTTTATCCTGAAAGGCGATTGAACGTATGCCGCATTTAGCAAAGTCGCTATAGATAGTAGGAAAGCTAAAAAGCTGTTCTGGCCTTACGCCCGCCCGTGCCAGTGTGTTATATCCCTTATCTTTAGCAAAAGAAAAGTGCAGTGGACATATGCACGCATCAACAATTGGCTCATAGTAAAACCATTCATAAAGGCCACATTCACCGGGAGTAAGTCCCGTATGCATGCATGTTACATGATTCGTTGTAGTGGAGGGGAATTGCGAGGTAATTTTTGAGGCAATGCCATTTTCAACAAACCTTTTGAGAAAGGGATACTTTTGATGATACTTTTCAAAATACTGCCATCCAAAAGAATCGATGAAGAGTACGAGAACGGTGTCGTATACATCATTTACATAGGTGTCCTGGGGAAGGGTAGCTCCCTTTTCACCAGTTAAGAGCGTGCGGATTGTGGCAGGAATTCTACTAAAGCAGTATGAGTCATATAAGGGCTTTCTAAAAGGCCCAAAAGCATTCTTTTCAAGAGCCTGTATTGAAAGCGTATTGATCATAAAACTCTTTTACACATTCGAGACTGAGACCGGATGTTATGTAAAACATCCGGTCTTGATAATTAGGTCATCTCGCCAACTTTTTGTCCCATACCCCAGCCTCTAGAT
>JAYRNE010000420.1:0-3690 GCA_041912355.1 Chlamydiales bacterium | reverse complement strand
CGATGAGCCAGCCAGTAATGGCAGGGGCGATAATTCCAGCAAGCGAAAGGCAGCTTGAGGTGATCCCTTGAGATGATCCTGAGCGCTCTTTTGCGATGTCGATGTTAATGCTAAAGAAGGCAGGCTGTGACATAAGGCCAAAGCCAAGTCCAAGGCTTAGGAAAAATATTGACATTCCCAGGGAGTGGGTAAAGCTAAGGCAGACAAAGAAAATGGCAGCAATGCACTGGCTCATCCAGATAAGGTGAGATCTTGCAATACGGCCGCTTCCAGTTTTGTTATAAAGCCAGTCAGAAATAACGCCGCCAGCCTTTAAGAAGATGGCGCCAACAAGCCATGGTATTGTCAGGTACCAGCCAACGCTTTTGAGGTCAAGGTTATGCTGGTGCAGGAAGTAGCCTGGCAGCCAGAGTGTTGCAAAAAAGAGCATGTAGCCAAAGGCGAAGTAGGCAATGTTATTGGCAATAAGAACAGGGTGGGTAAGGATAAAGCGCCAGTCTACAGGTTCTTTATGGTGAGATTTTGATTTCTCTGTTGTTAGGCCCTCTTTAATATGGTCTTTTTCAAGCTGATTTACACGGGGTGAATCATCTGGTCTGTCAGTAAAGAGCCAGTACCAAACTCCTGCCCAGACGATACCAGCTGAGCTAATAATTAAAAACATTGCTCTCCAGCCAAAGTTTGTTACGAGGTAGGAGGTAATGGGAGCTCCAATAAATGAAGAGAGGGGAATGGCAACTAGGCCAAAGGAGAGTGCTCGTGCGCGTTCACTAGGTGTTAGCCAGTTGCTAATAGAGCTTGACATTGCTGGAAAGTGAGGTCCTTCTGTTACCCCGAGTAAAAAACGGAGCCAGATAAATCCCCAAAAGCTTGAAGCAAAGCCCAAAAAGGCAACGCAGAGTGACCAGCCAATTGCTGCAAGTGGCCATACGATGCGTGTTCCCCACACATCAACAAGCCAGCCGCCAAAGACGGTAAGCAGTACATATCCTACACCGAAGGCAGAGAGAATCATGCCAAATTGTGTATCAGTAAAATTAAATTCTTTTTTGAGTGGTTCAATCACAAACGAAATGGCAGATCGGTCGATAAAATTTACTAATGTAATAAAGAAAATTAGGCCGGTAATAACCCAGCGGTAGTTCGTGCGTGTCTTGTCGTTCATGATAGGCATGCGCTCCTTGGAAGTTAAAGCAATGTTTTTGTAAACTACTTTTTTAAAGAGCAATATGATAGCACAAAAACCTAAAATCACAAAGGACAAAAAAAGGACCAAAAGGACCAAAAGGACATAAAAGACACTTATACACGGCATGGTTTGCATGCTGTTAGGGGTGGAAACCCCAACTTTGTGCAGGGCCAGTAAGTTTCGACAAATAATTGCATTGCATGGTATAAATCGTGCTATGACATTTATTCATCCAAATCCTACGCATAAAGATTTTCGCGAAGTAAATCAGCATAATCTTGCACTACTACAAAAGTATGATAGTGAAGTTCAGCCTCTTACAAAGCTCGCTCAAAGCTGCTTTAAGGAGATAGACGAGTCACGCCTTGGTGTAGGCTTTTACACAAGAAAATATGGCGTTAGCGCCCTTGCCTTTATTGGAACTCTTGCAGTACCTGTTGTTGGTGGCAGTTGGGCTCTTTGGCAGCTTGTTCCACGAACCCCTGGTGCTGCTATAGGTACTTTTGGGGCAAGCGTAACGGCCTTTTTTGCTAATAAGTTTGCTGAGTCCTTTTTTAAAATATCTCCTGCTAAGTTTATTGCCACGCTTTCGCGAAACGCGATCGTTCATGCGGCAGGTAGGGTAAGTGATGCTACCTTAGGATCTTACAGGATGCATGAAGAGCAGACATTTAAGCGTCACAGTGAGCTTCATAAGATAATGGTTACGAGCCTAAAAGAGACCTATGATGGCATGGCTTGTGAGCTTTCCTCCCTCTACGAAGAGGCTAAGGCAAGCCCTCTAAAACTTATTACACTTAAAAAGAATGTACGGGCAATCGCGCATAATCTTGCCCATCCCAAAAAAGCCTTTTCTGAACTTGGGTTGCAAGAGGCTACTATACATCAAATTACAGATGATCTTGAAGAGACTATCAGAAGAATAGATGGTGTAACTTTGCAGCTTAAAGCCGACGATTCTGCCTACAATAAAGAGCTACTTCTAACTGGCTCTCTTGATGAGGTTGCTATACCGCAACAGGCACTTAAAGCTCTAGAAGAGGCAAAAGCGCATACACTCGGAAAATTCTTTACCGCTACAAAATATGCAGCCTCTTTAGGTGCTGCGGCTTGTGGTGTGGGGGCTGTTTATCTTGGTGTAGGGTCTATGAAAGAGCCAAGAGAGATCATTGGAGCTACAGCAGCATCCCTAATAGCGGGGGCTTGTACATATAAATTGCATGATAAAAAAGAGCGAGATTTTGCTCATATCGTTGCAGATTGCCGCGAAGAGGCACATGTAATCGTGCAAGAGGCTTACGATGCGATTGGCGATTATTTTCTCAGTGCAACTAATAAGCGAGCTCTTCAAAAAGATGCCCGAGCTTTAAAAGAGAGGCTGCCCCAAATTGCTGAAGTGCTTGCTCGTTACGAAATATCTAGCGAGGTTATGCTAAAGCTTAACCAGGCTCTAGACACTATTATCAGCCCTCGAAAGGTTACTAAGACTAAAGCTACAGTCTCTACACGTAAGTCAGAGCGACTTGCAAATAAACGCGTAGGAGAAAAAGGGGCCTAAGAAGCAGCAATGCTTGTTGTTACTTTTTTTTCTTTGTTTGAGTTTCAACAAAGTGCAATATTTTTTCAGCATCACGAATCGCGCTGAGAACAGTTTGCTTCTTGGGGTAGAGTTCAGCTTCAGGATACCGAAATAAGGTGCTAAAAGGCGTGAGTTTTTCAGCTAACACATTAAGAGTGGAAAATCGGGGTTCAAATTTTTCACATAGAGCAACTAATGCAGCAAGATCGTGCGTTTTTAAAAAGCGTTGCTTTTTTAGTGCAAGATATCCCTTAAGAGCCTTTTCTGCGCACTGCTGTGTGTGGTAGATGGCAACATCGAGGCAGTTGGCTTTAGTGAGTATTTTTGACGCATTTAAATCATTAACAGCCTTAAGGAGCCACATTTCATAGCTTTGCATAGAGCAATTTGCCTTCGTGCTTTGTCTTATAGCAAAGTGTGGTGATATCCTGTGCTGAATTCTCAAATTCTTTTTTGGTTAGCACGAGAATGTCTTTAGGAATTGTCATACCTCTAAGAGCGCGATATCCTTTTACAGCTCGTTCATAGCTTTTTTTTGTAGATCTGGAGACGATGATTAAAAAATCAAGATCGCTATCTTTGTTTGGTTTTCCCCAAGCGTACGAACCAAAGAGGTATATTTTTAAAGGATTATATGCCTCAATAAGTTTATCTTTGATGTAGTTTATCGTCTCTTTTTTGATCATAAGTATCTAGAGGGTTTATCTCTCCTATAGCTTTATTTTAGCTTGGTATGATTTTTTTGTCACGAAACCTCGAAAATATATTGGGAGCTGTATCTCGAGAGATGTTTAGCCCAAAAGTCTTTGTGAGTAGGGTGTAGAGTTCTTCTTCTGTTGCAAGATGTGTCACCTGCTTTAAACAGCTGTACTTCTTGTTTACGAGTGTTTTGCGTTCTGTTTCACTTAGAAGTGAGCACGTG
>JAYRNE010000419.1:0-4197 GCA_041912355.1 Chlamydiales bacterium | reverse complement strand
TTGGGAGTACCGCCTCTGGACAGATGCCGACCTTGCTACATACGATTTTGACCTTAAAGACCTCTTTGATCAAAGCGACAACTACGGCGAAAAATCAGACATATTGCGCTGTGAAGTTCTTTTAAAGCATGGTGGTGTTTATATTGATGCCGACTTTGAGGGTGTAAAACCTCTCGACGAAATTTTGCATAAGTATGATTTTTTTGCTGGCATTGAGCCGCCGCATGTGATTCCAGAAAGTGATCGCGTGATGCTTGTGTCAAATGCGCTTATTGGATCGGTGGCTGGCCACCCCATACTTCTTCGATGGAAGCAGATTATTAGAGAGCGCTGGAAAAAGGCAGAAGATGAATGCTTTAGCTCCATAGAGAAGGTGCTTGTGAGGACCTTTTTGTCCTTCGGCGATGCTGTGGAAGACAAAATCGATTCTAGCGATCAGGTAAATATTGTCTTTCCCTCAACATACTTTTTTCCGATACGGCCATCTTACTTGCGAAGCCCTCCAGAGCCACCAAATATTCTCAAGAAGGTGCTTATAGCTTTTGATTTACGTAAAGACCACCCCTTTTCCCATGTTATGCCTGAAACGATGGCTGTGCACCATTTTGCAGGCACCTGGCAAAAGGGCACTGTGGAATTGATTAAAGAGATGCAGAGAGAAATTCTTAAGTTGAAAAAAGAGCAACTAGAGCTTGCGCGACAAGTGCATGCTAATGTGCATACAGTAACGAGTGAGAAAAATAACGAGTGAAACGAACTTTCTATATACTAAGCTTTGTCTGCTTATCTTATCTTGTTTTTGTGTTGGGTTTCAAGGGGCATCCTAAAGCGATAATTGATGCAGATTTTGATAATGCTATGGGCAAAAATAGCCCCGAATGGCACCAGATGATTAATGATAAGGGCTCTAAAGAGCGCCTTCAGGTGCTTAGGGAGCTCTACGAAGAGGTAAAGCCTTCCCGCGCTGTAGCATCAGAAGAGCCAAGAATTCCGAAAATCATCCACCAGATATGGCTGGGGCCAAAATCTCCTCCAGGCTACTATTGGGATTATAAAGAGTCGTGGAAGAAGTTTCACCCAGATTGGGAGTATCGTTTCTGGACCGATAAGGAAGTTCAGGATCTTGATTTTGACCTTAAGGACCTTTATAACCGTACCCCTAATTGGGGAGAAAAGTCAGATATTTTGCGCGCTGCTCTTTTAGACCGATTTGGTGGCCTCTATATTGATACAGACTTTGAGTGTGTAAAGAGCTTTGATGAGCTTAACTATAAGTACGATTTTTATGCCGGGCTTGAAGCGCCACATAATGGAGACATTACCTCTTCTGCCCCTCACGTTACAATATCTGATGCTTTGATAGGTGCCGCTCCTGGCCACCCGATTATCAGAAAATGGAAAAGTAATATCCGTTCACACTGGGATGAATATGAAAAGAAGTATCCCGATAGCATAAAGCGTGTGCTTATGCGTACTTTTTATTCATTTGGTAAGGCTTGCATAAGCAAGCTCCATTCAGAGGATAAAAAAAATATTATATTTCCTGCGACCTACTTTTTTCCTCTTTCTTTTACAGAAATTTCTAAAGGCCGCTTGAAAAGATTTAGCTTTTTGCGACAGCAAGCAAGGCATGTTCTTACGTTTTTAAATATCTCAAATCCCACCTACTTTGTGGAAGTTCAGCCAGAAACAATGGCTATTCACTACTGGGGTAATAGCTGGGTGAAGAGTAGCGAAGAGCGTTTTCGGGACATGCATAAACAAATTGTTGAAATGCAAAGAGAATTTAGAGAAGAAATAATTGCTTTGCAGGCAGAGCTCGACAGCCTCAAGGCACAAAAATAAGGTGTTGAGTGTAATAGGGTTATATGGTAGATTTTTTCGGATTTAATGTTAGGAGAGTTATGAAACGGATTCTTACAGCGTCACTTTGCGCACTTCTTATACTCGGGCTTGGCCTCTTTGTGGCCTGCTCCAGCAAAAAAAAGGAAAAGACACTAGCGGGCAACACGTCAATCATGGTTGTTGACTTTGATGAGTCCTTAGGTAAAGGCTCTAATGAATATTCGTTCATCTTTTCAAATCCTGATGATGTGAAGCGCTATGAAGTGCTAAAAGGGCTTTGGGAAAATAACAGCCTAAAAACTGTACAAGAAAATGAAACTCCTAAAATACCGAAGATTTTGCACCAGATATGGGTTGGCCCTAAGACACCGCCCGCTTACTTTGTTACGTTCCAAGAAAAGTGGAAAGCGCTCCACCCAGATTGGGAGTATCACCTCTGGACAGATAGCGAACTTGAAGATTTGAACCTTGATCTTAAAGACCTTATCGAAGCATCTCCTAACTATGCTGAAAAATCAGATATTATACGTTCAGAGCTTTTGGACCGCTTTGGTGGTGTTTATTTAGATGTGGACATGGATCCATTTCATGCTCTTGATGAGCTTCATAAGAAGTATGACTTCTACTGCGGTATCGAACACCCACATAAAATTGCTACCACTAACAATCGCTTGTGGCTAGGTATATCTATTATTGCTTCAGCACCAAATCACCCTATTATGAAGCGCTGGAAAGAGCTTATTCGTGCCCGTTGGGATGAAGTGAATAAGAATTATAATTCTGCAATCGAGCGTGTTATTAACCACACCTACTTTCCATTTAGCATGGCCTTCTTCGAGGCCTACAATGAGGGTGGCCTTACAAATATCGCCCTGCCGACAACCTACTTTTATCCGCTTGCAGCAGACCAGGCTGCAAAAAGGCGTGCATCAGTGCGAGCCTTTCGCGAGATGTTTTATGATCTGTTAATAGATCTAAACTTAAAAAAGCCTAGGCCCTATTCTCGCGTAGCTCCAGAAACTATTGCTGTGCACTACTGGGGTAATTCTTGGCTTCCATCGCAGCAGGAGCAGCTTAAGGACTTGCAGCACCAGCTAGATCTCTTACGCCGCGAAACCTATAGGATGCAGGGAAGGCTCCGCCAACTAGAAGCGCAGCAACAAAAACAGGTTGTTGAAGAAGCCGCTTAGAAAGGACCAAAAGCACGAAAGGACCAAAAGGACGAAAGGACCAAAACGACATAAAGGACCAAAAGGACCTAAAGGACATAAAGGACACCAATAACCGTTATTGGTGTCTTTTATGTCCTTCGTCCTTTTGGTCCCTCGTCCTTCGTCCTTTTTAGAAAGATCCTCTCCCAGGCATTAAGGTCCCCCAATGAAGGCAAATTCTTCATATCTACAACCACATCCTGTAGAGGCTCCACCTTAACCGGCACAGCCACCTCTTTTTTGGCAATCAATGGCTTTTGCTGGCTTTTGGCAAGTTTGTTGCGGCTCTTTTTGCGAAGGTGCACGAGAAATTCATGTACGCCCTCTACTTCAGCATGCATAGCCTTTACGCGCGCTCTTAGGCCGCGATCTGAGGTTACTACATGAGCCTTTTTGCCAAGATGTCTTGTAGCCTCAACTAAATAGTCATCGGCTGTTTGGCCTCTTGCAGTAAAGATTATTTCTAGGCTGTTAAAATGGCCGCGCTTTAGCTCTTCGCTTTGAAAAGGGGCGTCAAATACGACGGTTATAGAGAGGTTAAGCTGGCTTGCAAGCAGGTCAAGCTCCTTAATAAGCGCCTTTCGCGCTCCTTCTAAGGATGAGCTGCTTCTAGCCCAAGCCTCTTTAAAGAGTAGGTTGTAACCATCTACGAGATACTGCATCTATCTTAGGGTCTCTAAAAAGCCGACGAGTTTTTCTAGGGCTTTACGGCGGTGGGAAATGCGCGAGCGTACTGAGGGGGAGAGCTCTGCTAGGGTTTTCATATAGTCATGCTTTATGAAAATGGAGTCAAAGTCTGAACTTCCCTTGCCGCGTTCTTGTTCTGCGATAGTGCCCTCTACGCGGCCTATCGCTTGACGCTCCTTGCCGTCAGCTTGTGTGCATACAATGCAGGATTCTATGTAGCTTGTGCGCTCATGTTCGCTTTTGCCGGCAAGGCTTGCGAGTATCATCTTTGTTTGGCTACTAGTTGTGCTGTTTTGTGCAAAAATCTTTTTAACTTCATCCCCCAAGGCGGGTAAAATAAGCTCCCACTGCTCTGCAAGGCAGCACTTTTGCAGGGTGCTTGCCGCATGTGATGCCTTAAGCTTGGCATTATCTACAAGGCTAAGAGTAGGATCGTATTCAGGCAGCACATAGT
>JAYRNE010000418.1:0-2749 GCA_041912355.1 Chlamydiales bacterium | reverse complement strand
TTCTATATTCAACCGCTTGATAAGCTCCTTTGCCGTGTATACGCATTGGGCGGGGTAGCAGTAGGCGTTATCTCTATTTAGGCTATTGCAGCAATTGCGCTTTAAGCAGCATGAGAGGCCCTGTTTTTGTATATGCTTTATGGGAAGGCCATGGAAGCTAAAGAGAACGTGGTCGTAGGAGGAAATGTCAAATTCACGTGCACGTTCTTGCCAGGCGTTTAAAAAGAGCTCATGGTTTGAAAAGGGGCCAGTGAACTTCATTTCGGGGATAATTTGCCATTTTTGCACTATGCGCATTACCTCTTGAATGACAGATCCAGTAGTGGCTGATGCATACTGTGGAAAAAGTGGCACTACGATAATGCTAAGACAGCCTTTTAAGGCATTAAGACCCTCTTCAATAGAAGGGCGCGAATAGCTTAAGCCTAAAGCTACCTTGCACTCCAGGGCTTCTGTAAGCTTTTGGGCAAGGCCAGTAGCATGAACCATAAGGGGCGAGCCCTCTGGCGTCCATATTTTGGCATAAGCCCTAGCGGACTTTTTATAGCGAAAGGGCACTATACAGCAATGTACGAGTATTCTTCGAAGCCAAGCTGGCATGTCAAGGACCCTGCCATCCATCAGAAATGCCTTTAGGTACTTGCGTACACTAGAAGGTTGGCAGGAGAGGGGTGTTCCGGTGTTAAGTAAAAGTACGCCTATCATAATATCTCGCAATCTTAAACATAATCGTGTTTTTTTAGAATAAGAATAAGACGAAGAGAAAGATTAAGAGGGGCTATTGCATCTGCCCCGGCTGTGTTTGGGGTATACCGGCTTGACTAGGCGCTGGCGCGGGTGCGGGAGTGGCCGGTGGTGCTGAGGGAGCTGCCTTTGGAGGTAGCCTCTCTTCCCTTACGCGCTCTTCTGCCGCTTTTTCAGTTTCTTTGGCATTGTCCATCCGTCTTTGCTGCATCTGTTCTTCTTCTTTACGCGCCTGTTCCCTTTGGTCTGCCATCTTTTGCTCTTGCATCCGTATTTGCTGACGTCGCGCGGCAGCTTGCTGTTCTTCTTGCTGCACCTGGTAGCGGCGTATGTCGTAGAGTCGCTGCTGGCGACGTATGTCATCGCGCCTATTTTGGGCGCTATCGGCAACGGTGTTTTCGTCATCTGCCGAAAGTGTTGACAGCAACAAAATCGCAAGAAATAGGCAATTAGTTTTTTTCATATCTCACCTTAGTGATTATTAAGTTTGTGAATAAGTCGCACCTTAAAGTTTGTAAGGTTTCCTAACATTGATACCGAAGGGTGTAATTCTATATCACTATGTTTCGTTACACAATCGCTAGTGATAATAATGGTCCCTTCAAACTTTCGTCGCATAAGTTTAGCTATAGCGGCATCCTGAATTTTAGGACAGCCTCGAAGATCGATAGTATTGAGTAAGGGCAGTGTGCTTAAAAAGTCGATTGCCTCGTTGCCGATATGGGGTATGTTAGCAAGGTTTAACACATGAAGTGTAGGAGGTAGTGGGCCTATATCTTCAAGCACGACAAGCTCGCAGGAATCTAAAGAGAGCTCTTCAAGCTTTTGTGGCAGATGGACAAGGCTTTTTCCTGAAAGGCGATGGCAACCAGAAAGAGAGAGCTTCTTCACATCCTGCGTTAGAGCCGAAAGGCCAAATCCTCGTATCTGATCGCAGCCATCTAGTGTAAGTGTCTGAAGCTGTTTTAGGTTGCCAAGGAGCATAAGGCCTACGTCTGTTATCTGGCTGCAAAGAGAGAGGTCAAGTTCTTCAAGCTCTTCTGGCAGCCATTCTAGGTTGCTATTTTCTACATTGCAGGCAGCAAGAAAGAGGCTTTTTAATGTTTTTATGCTTTTAAGAGAGTGTATTGTCTCTTTGTGGAGCACGCCACAGTAGGAAAGGTTGAGGGTTTTTAGGCTTTTGCTAAATTGTATTGGCGCATCATCGAGTGATGCATTAAAGCCGTTACTATAGCTTATGTCAAGCTCTTCGAGTGTGGAATTTTGTGAAAGGCGCGATACTTCACTTGCGAGCAGCCTGTTTTGCGAAAGATTGAGACGTAGTAGTGTTGTTGGCAGGCATTCTAAGGCTATAGCCTCATCTTTGCAGAATGTTCTAGAGATGTTAAGAGCTATAAGGGGCATCTTTTGTAGCTGGCTTAAGCCAGCATTAGAGAGCTGCCATCCCTCAAGTTCAAGATGTAAACAGTGTGGCGGGAGAAGCTCAAGTTCTTTATCTCCAAAATGGTCCCAACGGTTCATCTTAAGGCTTTCAAGTGTTCTAGGGAGGTAAAAGCAGGCGTCAGGAACGATGTTATTGCCAGAGCCAGAAAGGTCTAATTCTTTAAGTTTTGGCGGCAGCTTACATATGTGATAGAGTTCTAGGCTGTGGCAGTTTTGTAGTGAAAGGGAGTTTAACCCTTTAAGGAGCGCAAGGTGTTCAAAAAATTCGCTCGTAATGCTCTTTGCGCCATTTATGATAAGTGTGTGTACGGAGTCTGGAATTGTGTAGAAGGCCTTTTCTGATAGAAGGTGTGCGTCGATAATTTCAAAGGTGTGAAGTTTTGTAAGGCCTGTAAAGATAGGGGCACTTGCCTGTAAGAGTGTGTTACACCGCTTTAATGTAAGGTGTTCAAGGTTTGGAAACCAGCTAATCAGAAGTTCCAAATCTTGCATGCTCATGGGGCCAAGCGTAAGCTTTTTTACTGAGCCGCCATTTCGTTTCCAAAAGCTCTTTTCCCAGCTT
>JAYRNE010000417.1:0-3092 GCA_041912355.1 Chlamydiales bacterium | reverse complement strand
CAGTCATGCACCGCTTTTACATTCATGCACGCACTTTATTGGAAAGTACGTTTAAAGCCTAAAATTATGTACGCGATTTTTGCCAACGCGCTCGTGACATAGTGTGAGGGTTATTGAATGATCGGACCTTATCGATGTTATGGTCTACGGCCAAATTAAAAGCGGTGCATAACTGCCCCGCACTCCAGGACCCTTCGGGCAGTAAACGTCCAAACTCGGGGGCGTAGGCTTTTAGCCTACGCAACTTGATTTTTACCCTTTTGCTAAACGTGCAATACGCTCATCAAGCGGTGGGTGGGACGCAAAGAGCCTTAAAATGCCACTTGGGTTAGAAATTTTAAAGGCCTGAAAGGCTGGTTGGTCTTTACGAGGGTCTTTGACTTCTACGGTGTTTTTTAGCGCTTGTAGGGCTCTAATCATATTATCTCGGCCTACAAGGCGTGCACCGCCAGCGTCGGCGCGATATTCTCTAAAGCGAGAATAGGTTGCGATGACTATTGAGCCTAAGATCATAAAGACAATCTCGAAGACAAACACTAGCATGGTGTAAAGAAATGGCGATTCTACTGAATTATCATCTCTTTGACGCCCCATGCGAGTTACAGCAAACGCTAACACGCGTGCAAAGAACATCACAAAGGCGTTCACAACACCCTGAAGTAGTGTCATAGTTACCATGTCGCCATTGGCAACGTGGGATACTTCGTGGGCAAGCACTGCGTCAACTTCAGCTGAATTCATGCGATTTAATAGCCCTGATGATACCGCTACAAGCGAGCGAGAACGGGATGGGCCTGTTGCAAAGGCATTTACCTCGTTTGAATTGTAGATGCCAACTTGGGGCATAGTGCCAAGGCCTGCATTTTTTGCGAGGCTGTGTACCATGTTCACAAGCTCGCGCTCTCTACCAGAGCATCTATCTGGATCAATTACCTGCACACCCATCATCCACTTTGCCATAATGCGAGAAAGGCCAAGCGAAATAAAGGCGCCACCCATACCCCATACAAAGCAGAATATCATAAGTGAGTTATAGTCAAGGCCATGCTGTGTAAGATAGGGCTTTACGTTAAGCAAGTTAAGAATAAGCGATATCGTGATCAGTACAACAGCGTTAAGTGCAATAAAAAGAAAAATACGTTTTGCCATAGGTCACCTCTTAAATTTAATAGATTTATGATAGCACAATATGGGGTTTTTAGCAAAAATCTGGAGTAAGCCACTTCAGAGTGGGAGTTGATGACATTTATGGAATAACACCCTATAGTAGGGGTATATGTATTCGCATGGACTTGAAAAGATATATGCTTTTGAGACGATAAATCCCAAAAGTGTGAAAGCTGTTGCTGTTCAGAAAAGGCAAGAGACTACGGTTGAATCTTCTAGCGAAGCTGCAAAACCTGAGCAGCTCTTGCTTGCTTTAGGGCCGGCATATAGTGAAGGGCTACCTACTTTTAGGCTTAAAGAGCCTATTAGCTCTTTGGGACTATCGGCCTTTGCTGCAAAGGTACTTCTTAGTAAAGAAATATGTACAGTGGATGATGCCTATCGCTTTATCAGAAGCAACGCCGATAAGGGCCTCGGGCAAAGCCATATCGAAGAGATCGAGGCAAAGCTTAACGCCTTTGTTGGCAAAAACCCATACTGCCTGCAAAAGACTATCGACTGGCAAAGTATTGTCAGAACAGCCTGTAAAGATCTTGGAGCTAAAGAGCGCTACTTTCTTCTTGCCCGCTTTTTGCTTGAAGATCTTGCTCCAATTACTACACAGGAGCTTCAAGAACTTGAGCGCATAAAGCCAAAAACCCCCGTTGTTCCTGATCTTGCCTTTATTGATGCAAGCTTGCAGGCGATTGGACAAGCCTACCTTTTACCTTGGCTTACTAATCGTCATGGCATAAGCATAGAAACTGAGCTACAAGAGCGTCTTGAGGCGATAAGCCTATCACATTTTAGGCCTACATTTGCCTTTTTTTCTGCTCACACTAAGCCCATAAAGCTACATGAGGTAGAAAGGGGTGTATATGCGTGTGACAGAGGAACTTCAGAAGAATATAAAACTGTCCTAGAATGTGCTAAAGGCTACTTTTACAAACCCCACGCCACATACCCCCTCACAACACTTGTACGCCTTGTTACAAACGAGCTTGCGAAGAAAGGCATTGGCTTTTCTTTAGGCTTTATCGAAAAAGCCCTCACAGTAAGTCCAAGCTTTATTATAAGCTCCTCTCAAACCATATTGAAAAATATGACCTTTCTGAAGTAGACTCTTCTGCTTTATTTGTAGCCAATATGGATTGTTCTGTAAACTCATTATCCCCCCTGACATTCAGTACCCTACTTTGTGCACCAGCTGAAATAAACGGTCGCCGGGTATTCTTAGTACAAGATCCAAAAAGACCTGAAGACCCAAAGGCCATCCTTTCAACGCTACAAGCAGTACTCAAAACCCTGCAGGATACCCTTCCAGAGCTTAACGGCGTTTTTCAAAAACTTCATCAACGTAGCGCTCAACTGAATAATGTTGTTGCCACTCACTCTCTCTTAAGTGCTACTGTCAAAGAACTGAAAGCAAAGGTAGAAATCGCTGCTTACTCACTTTATGAATACATTCCCCTCATACCGGATCAGCGTGACCAAGCAGCAGGGCTCAGGTGTATGTTCCAAATAGAGGCCGTAAAGGACTATGCGCTTTTACTCGCTAATGATCTTACTGCTATTTTAGATAGCCCTAGCCACCAAGAAGCTCTTGAGTATTATAAAAAACAGATCGAAAAGTGCGACACCGTTGCATCATTAAAAGATTTTAATGAAAAGATGATTGTAATCGAGGCAGTATCGCAAGCGATTTTACGCGACACGCTCAACTTGCGCTTTGGAGCGCGCGAAAGCCCTATAGCTATTGAAGAAGCCACAAAACTTTATGATGAGGCTCTTGACTATACATACTATGTTACAGAAGCCCTAGAGAGATCCTGCACTGAGGATCACGTCAAGAAACTTCTTCAGCTTAGAATTCAGTCTGTTAAAAGCAACATTACAATGCGCCTAGGACATGGACGTAAGCCTTACTCAAGGCAAGAACCAGCAAT
>JAYRNE010000416.1:0-6863 GCA_041912355.1 Chlamydiales bacterium | reverse complement strand
TCAAGTCGCTCACGCTCGGCCTCTCAAACAGCATCAACAGGAGAAGTTGCAGCTGCTGCTAACATCGTAGCAGAAGCAGTACAGGCACCCCCTGCCCTACCCGCTGCACTTGTTACCCCCACAAGCACAAGCGTAAAACTTGAAGAGCACCTTTCTCAAGAAGTAAGAAAGGCATCTCAAAATCTTGCCTACGGCATTAATCTTGAATTAGCAAAGACTCCTGGCAGCTACAGCTTTAGCCCAGTTGGCGTAATGGATATGCTTGCTATTGCCCTTGCAACATCTGGAAAGGAAATAACTCAAGACTTTTTAGTTAAATATGGACTTTCAAATGCAGCCCTTCCTCTTGAGCAATTTGCAAGTCTACGAAAGATAGCTCCTAATGCCAATGTAGTCCTTGATGCCGCCTATGCAACTAAAGAGTTTGCTGTTAGCGATCAGGACAAAGCAAAACTAGAAGCTGCTCAAGTTAAGGTGCACGAGTCCCTAAACAACGTCAGCGCTCGCCAAAAGGTAAATGTCTGGATGAAAGCTGCAACAGGTAGAACAGATGAAATGCTAGATAGCAGCTACTCAAAGCAGTGGAATCCAAAGCTTACATCAAGTCTTCTAAGCGTTCTCAAGGTAACACCAGAAGTAAAAATGGCTCCTAATGCTACACTTGTTGGCTCTCACTTTAGCTGCGCGGACAAGACTATTGCCCAAGTGCCATTTTATGGCTATGAAAACCTAAAGGCAGTAGAAATGGACGACTTTAAGATGGTAGTTGTTACCTACAAGAGTAATGAAGGCGAGCCAACACTACAGAAAGTGATTATGATGCCAAATGAAGGCGCTGATCTTAAGGCCTTTACTAAGAAGCTAGATAAACAGTATCTAGATAGATGCCTTGCAAACTATGCGACACAAGATGGCATAGCAAATGCTAGCGTATACCTTCCAAGACTAGACTTTGTATCTGACCAAACAGAACTTGCTGTACGCCCACCAAAAGGCCCACAAGCTCTTGGCCAGAAAGTTTCTGCCTGGATCCAGTCAACAGTACTGCAGGAAAAGATGCAGCCACTTGAAGCTTCAGCTTCTTCTAAGCCAGCCTTCTGCAAATTCGACCGCCCATTCTTCTACTTTGTTATGAATGGCGATGATGTCCTCATCCAAGGACGCGTTGATGATGCAAAGGCAATTGGTTTATAAAAAACCAAAGGGACAGCAATAGGGTTTATTGCTGTCCTTTTATTCTTTCATTGAGCATGCTTTTATTCTCTAAGTCGCTTTATTAGCGAAGACGTTATATACTCAACATCACCCTCTTCTAAATCTACATAAAGTGGCAGCGTGAGCCCCTCTTTATAGTAGCCTTCCATTTCTGGATACTGCTCTATCTGATCACCTACCACGTTCATTACTATAGGATGGCGATAGAGTGGAACATAGTGATACTGCGTGCCGATGCCATCTTCTTTTAGAAGCTGCATAATTTGGGTGCGTGTCTTTTTGTATTTTTCAAAATCAATCTGCACACACATAAGGTGATAGGCCGTTCTTTCGTCATAACGTGCATCAAAAAGGCGTATACCTTCTATTTGACTTAAGTGGTGTCTATAGGCCAAGACGAGCTTTCGCCTCTTTTCTACAAAGCTATCAAGACGTTTAAGCTGCGATAGGCCTAAAGCTGCCTGCATTTCTGTCATATGAAAATTGCCGCTTAGTTCTTGGACTTCATAGTACCAGGGGGCAGGTTGAGCTACAGCTTGGCGCTCCATGCCGCTATTACGCAGCTTGCGAAGCTTGTTATAGAGGTTTTCATCGTTAGTTGTAACAGCGCCGCCTTCTGCCGTTGTCAATGTCTTAATGGCATGAAAGCTAAATATCGTCATATTACTGTATGAGCATGAGCCAACAGGTGATCCGTCTGGATAGTAGGAGCCTATAGCGTGAGCTGCATCTTCGATAACACAAAAATCTGGGCTTTTTACTTCTTTATCTATTGCCGCCATATCCTGGGCAATTCCAGCAAAGTGTACGGGGGCCACGATAAAGCGCCCGCGCGAATAGGGCGTATTTAGCGCCTCTTTAAGGCCCTGAAGAGCTAACGCTCCGCTACTTCTATCGATATCGATAAAAGTTGGCTTTGCTCCAAGACGCATGCCTGCTGCTACCGTTGCAATAAAGCTATTAGGTGTTGTGATAAAGCGGTCAAATGGTGAAACGTCTATTGCCTGAAAGGCTGTATAAAGGGCTGTCGTGCCAGAAGTAAAGGTTACAGCATACTTAGCACCCACCTTCTCGCTAAGAGCCTGCTCAAACTCTTCAGTCTTAGCCCCACGCGTTATAAAGTCCTGCTGTAAAGCCTCTTTAACAGCTTCGATATCAGATGCATCGATTGATTGACGCGCGTATGGAAAAAATTTTTTATGTGTCACTTTTCGTAAATCCTCTAGATTAAATCTCAAAAGTACAAGATACTATGAAGCCAGCGTTTGAATCAACGAGGGAAAAAATATATGCAATTAGAACAGGAACTTGAGATGCAATTTGAAATGCGCCACAAAGAACATCTTCAACGAACACGAACCCTTTTTAGCTCCTATATAGAACGGGTTAAGCGCACAAAATCAAACCTCTTTATAAGCTTTACAAAATGGCAAGAAAGTAACGAAATAGATCTCTTATTCAATGCAAAAAAACACGACCTAGAATCTGGCGGCTACTTGCTCTTTCTTAAAGGTCAGGGTATTGCCATAAATCCTGGACAGTCCTTTATGAAGGACATAACCCAATCTGGCTATAGCCTACATGATATTGATATTGTCATTGCGACAGAGAGCTATTCTTCTGTAGAAGAGCTTTTTCACCTAAACCGAGAAAGCAACCTCCAGCTTGCCTCCTATGCCGCGCCCCCTCACATCATCCGCTTTTTACTCCACCCCGAACTCATGCAAAGCCTGATAGGCCACTTTCGACCAAAATCTCGCCAAGAAAAAGAGAGCATTGTCTCACTTGAAACGTTTTCAGATGGTGAAGAAGAGCTAGAGCTTGTCTCAGGCTTAACCCTTGCCTATATGCAAACTGCAGGTAATGGGCTTGCAATCAGACTCGAAGGGGATGGCACATCTTTAGGCTACATCTCCCATGGAGGCTATCTAGATGCCCATAGCGCGTTCTTTTCATCCTGCTCACTTCTTATTGCAGGCGTTGGCAATACATGTCCTGAAGACCTAGAAGAGCTAACCCTACAAAAAGATTCTCTCGGCTACCATGGCCTTAAAAAGCTTGTAGAAGGTGCTCAAGAGCTAAAGGTTGCTCTTCTTTCCGAATTTTCGCGCTCAATGGGCGACATACGCATTGAACTTACCCAAAAAGTGCAGAAAGATGCAAGCTGCCACGTGTTACCACTTCATAGCGGCTTCTCGATGCACCTTGATGCTTTGGCTATCCAAAGTACTGGTCGCCTTGCTACGGCTGATGATGTGAGAGTGGTAAGGGTAAATGGCGCTTTGATGTATGTGGCAGAAGAGGATATTTGTTAAAAAGGCGAAGGACATAAAGGAGGCCAATTGCGGTTATTGTTGTCCTTTATGTCCATTTGGTCCTTCGTCCTTTCTTTTTTTATGATCTTTGCCTTCCACAACATAAACCACTTACAACCATAGCCTTAACTTTTGTTGTCGAAAAGATCCAAAGTCATAGATCGCTAACCATAAGGAACTTACAAAAACCCAAGAGTCGCGAATTAACACATTCTTTTAAACAAATCCGCTCCCTATTTAAGGTTCAAGGGTTTGTGAATTAAAATGCACTATACGCGCCAAATTTCTTGCGGCCATGCTTTTGGGATTGCTAATGTTCTGTCGTTTGAAAAAAGATGAAGAAAAGACCACCACTTGAAGTGTAAGGATGAAACAAGCTATGATAACATGCCCAAATATGATCGAAGAAGAGACAGAACAGGCAACGACAAGCTGGCACGAGTTTTTAAACTACGTACGCCCTCGCACAAGTGCAACAGCATTTGGCAATTGGCTTTCTCCAATTGAAGTTATCAGCGCAAAATGCGACGAAATATCACTTCGCATCCCAAACGTGTTTTTTAAAGAATACCTCCTCACAAACTTCCGCAAGGAGCTTCTCCTCTTCCTTCCCCTTACAGCAAATGGCGAGCCCAACATCACCTTTGTTGTCGAAAAGCAAGAAAGAAAGGTACAGCCTCGGCCCTTAGCAGCTGTCCAACAAACAGAAAAACAGGAACAAAAGACAACAAGCGAAGACTTTTCATCCTTTCAGGTGCAGCTTAACGACGCCTATCGCTTCCAGACCTTTATCGAAGGCCATTCTAACCAGTTTGTAAAGTCTGCAGCCCTCGGCGTTGCAAGCCGCCCAGGAGCATCCTATAACCCCCTCTTTATTCATGGAGGCGTAGGACTTGGAAAGACTCACCTTCTCCACAGCATCGGCCACTACATAAAAGAGCATAACAAAAAGCTAAAGGTGCAGTGCATCACAACAGAAGGCTTTATCAACCAGCTTGTCGATGCCCTACGTTCGAAATCAGTCGATCGCATGAAGCGCTTTTATCGCTCTGAGCTTGACGTACTGCTTGTTGACGATATCCAGTTTTTACAAAACCGCCAAAACTTTGAAGAAGAGTTCTGCAACACCTTTGAAACCTTGATTAACGCAGGAAAACAGATTGTCATCACCTGCGATAAGCCCCCCTCGCAGCTAAAACTTTCAGAACGGATGATCGCCCGCATGGAATGGGGCCTTGTAGCCCACGTCGGCATGCCAGACCTAGAAACGCGCGTCGCCATTTTGCAGTATAAGGCAGAGATGCGCGGCCTTACTATCCCTAATAACGTTGCCTTTCACATCGCAGAGCATATCCACCACAACATCCGCCAGCTAGAGGGCGCTCTCAACCGCTTAAGCGCCTATAGCCGCCTTATGAACATCTCAATCACCGAAGATCTTGTAGAAAAGACGCTAAGAGATATGTTCCAGCTTGCTCCAAGAGAAAAAATCTCGATAGAAAACATCTTAAAAAGCGTAGCTACTGTCTTTCAGGTAAAAGTATCCGATCTTAAAGGCAGCCAGAGAACAAAGGAAATCGCCCTCCCAAGGCAGGTAGCGATGTTTTTAGCAAAAGAGCTCATTAATGAATCGCTTGTGATGATCGGTGAATTTTTTGGTAGAACCCACTCTACAGTGCTTCACGCCTGCAAAAGCATTGAAAAAGAGGTCTCTGAAAATGAAACTCTACGACGACAGATCGAGATGGTGAAGAGGTCGCTGCAGACTTAAAAAAGCAATACCCAGTACGTATGTTCCAAAGAGGTATTATAACTGCGACAGCCCTTTGTCACCCAAGCCAGAAGCCACCTGCGCAAGCTTTCGAACATCAACATAGCCCTTTATGAGAGCCTCTCTTGCAAGTCGCTTTTCTATTGTATTGTCCCTCGGAAAGACCTCTGGGTCAAAAGTAGAAAACTCATCCCTGGGTAAAAACTCTACGTGGGTACTTAAATTTGACTGACTATCTGGTATCATACAAAATCTCCTCTTCTACCCCTATAACTAAACCTATTATTTTAATTTTTCCAGAAAAAAATGCATTTTTTTGCTGAATCTGTAAGTAGCCTTCTTTTTCCCTCCCATTGTATACACTGTAAAGGTGAGCTTCCCCTATCCATACACCACCTCTGCCCTAGCTGCTTAGAGCTTCTTGAACTTATAGATCCCCTATCGCGCTGCGCTATATGCTTCTCGAAAAGCTGCATCTGCAAGAAAGAGCCTATTATAGCAGACAGGCAGGCCTTCTGCTTTGACTACGAAGGGCCCGCAAAGAGCCTACTTGTTGCATTCAAGTATGGCGATAAGCCCTACCTTGCAAAAAGTCTTGCCGCCTTTATGCTTTTTCAGTACGAACGATTGGGCTGGCAATTTCCCGATGCTATTACGTATATTCCTCAATCCTTTTTACGTGCAACCATTCGTGGCTATAATCAAAGCGCTTTACTTGCTAAAGAACTTGCAAAGCTCATGAAAAGGCCACTATTTGACCTTCTTAAACGCTCAAACTTCAACATCACCCAAACCCTTTTACCCAAAGAAGAGCGAAAGCGGCTATCCCCTACTACCTTCCTCTGCAAAAATGAGGCCGCGATTCAAGGCAAAGAGATCCTCCTCATCGACGATGTAAGCACAACAGGCACTACCCTCCTCCATGCAAGCCAGGCGCTTAAAAACCTAAATCCTAAGCAGCTTGATGTACTTTGCTTACTCCACACAGAATTATGACCTTGCTAAAATGGTGAAAAAAAGTGTAGGATCAACCAATATGTGCAAGATCAAGCACGAAGATTTATCGAAAGCTTAATGACATCTTAACGAGTCGTTAATATATATTAGATATGTGTATATAGGTATAGCACGTATCGTGCGATATTTTTAACAATCCTTAATGGAGGAAAAACACTATGGCAGCACCAGTAGCAAATGACCTAAACGTCCAAGCCCCACTTAGCATATGGAGCATCGGCAAGAAGATTCAAACTTCTATCGAAGCAGGAAAAGCCCGCTTTGAAGATCTGACACGCAAGGTATTCAAGAATGAAACAGCAGCCCGTATTGCACAAAACGTCGTATACGGCGCTCCTTACAGCATCGCAACATTTGCCCTTATGGCACTTCCAGCCTATGTTGCAATGACAACAATCGCAAGCTTTGCAGCTGTTCACCTTGTCCGTACACTTGCACATGCAAGAGATGGCATGGTATTTAGCAGCAATACCTACAAAAACCTCTTCAACGGTATTGGCATGACCTATCTCTGGAAAGGCATACAAGAAACTGCCCGTCTTGCT
>JAYRNE010000415.1:0-4814 GCA_041912355.1 Chlamydiales bacterium | reverse complement strand
CGCTCTCAATATTGTACGCGTGATGCATTTGACATAATTATAAAGTTTCTTGAAAGGGGCTACAAGGTGCCAATATTTTTAGAAATGGCCAAAAAATTAGCTGACACAAGCCGCTTTTACTATTTTTCTGCCAAAATTGTAGAATTTGAGGCTAAAATCAACGCACAAGAGGCGATAACTACTATTGAGCGTTTTAAACGACACATGGACGCAAACGACCTTGCTAAATCCTGGCTAGCTGTTGCAAAAGCACAAAACTCCCAAATCCCCATTGCACGGAACTTTACCCTTGTAGATAAGATTAGGGATGATGAAGCAGTCGATCTCATGGAAGAGCTTACAGATCTTGCTAATAGATTTTCTAAGATAAAGCTATAGATAGAAGAGCCCTAAAAAATAAGGTCATGGCTAAAGAAGCGATACTTACCTATCTGTTACTGCCTAGCTAAAGCTTTTGTTACCATATATAAGAAGGTCCCTAAAATAGCAGCCGAAACAACACAAGCACAACCTGCAACTATTCCTACTCCTGCAGGAAGAGCTGTAACCACTGTTTTTGCAACGCTTCCAAACCCAAAATGCCTTGCAGCAACTTGTGCTACTGCTGCTGTTAGGATTGAGGCCACTGCTATCACGGATCCTATTTTCAGGCAGCTTTCTGCTCCCTTTACAAGTCTCACTAAAGGATTTGATTCTGTCATGTTAACTCCTTATCGCTATGTTGAAATAAATATGATACACCGAAAATTTGTTTTGTTCTATAAATATAAGTGATTATTGCTTAAATAAATAGAGCACGAGAGCAAACGTTCATTTGATCTCAGACTATAGGCTTCATTTATTAAAAAATATAATATGCACTAACTCTAAAAAATCGTGATATCTATGAATTTAGAGCTGTCTGCATAACTCTTCCATGATCCTGCTTATCTTGCTTTTATTCCAGACACCTTATCGCTCTAACCACTATAACCTCTTTCCCCATCGTTCATATCGTTATATCGTTTTCATCGTTAAAACAGCCTTACGCTTGTAGTAACCCTCAACGATAGGAACGATGGCGAAAATATAATTTTCCCGGGGATTTAGGTTATAATCAAAGTCAAAAAAATAGGATCTTCTGCTATACTTTTTGCCAAATTTTTAATGAAAGTTTTATGAGCCCAACATATGTTACTGTATGCCCCCATTTTGAATATGGATGGGTATCTTATGAAGTAAGTCCTGACGAAACAACCACTCTTCTTAAAGATCAAGACGAAGCGTGGGTTCGTCATATGGCAAAATACCATGCCAAGATGACTCTAAAGCCCTATAAGGAGCTATTTGTCACTGTAGTATATACTCTAAAAGAGCAGTTTTCTACTATAATGTATGACAGCATACATAGAAATTATATACTGTTAACAAAAGATCTTACGGAGAATGAGGCATTCACAAATGGCAAAATCTATGCTAAGAATAACAAACTTCCTTTTGTTAACACTACTTGTCGCAATGGAAAAATAATACCAATTTCTGGCAAGATCAACTATCATTCTATATAGTAGTAAAACCAGGAAATAACCAACCTGCCCTCGGTTTTTTTATTGACATAGCAGCACCTATAAGGCATATAACGTCCCTAAAGGCTTTAAGGAGAAAAGATGGTTTCTAATACTAGTAATGATGCAATCGCGCGTTATTTGAATACGTTGGATGCATCGAATCATTCGAATTCCCAAGATAGACTTGTAGTAGAAAAAAACGGTGTCGTTACATACAGACAACTTTCATTTTTTGAATCCATATTAGCTAAATTTGGCTTTGGCCCAGCATCATTTAAAAATGTTGTGACCTTTTGCCACACTCATAGCCAGGACTTAAAATTAAATCCCGCTCAAAAAATACAATTTCTTAATAAAATCAGAGAGTATAACAACTCTCACGCATTTCCGATAAAAAAGATAAACGACGCATACTGTTCATTTCTGGAACTAACGCCACAAGAAGAAGAAAGAATAAAAAAAGTAGATAAAATAAATAAAGTGCTGAAGAGCGAAAATCCAAATAACGACGCATTAGATAGAGCTTTACTTGAGGCCGTTTGGTATAACTTTCCCGATCTTATCGAACCGCTTATAAAAAAGGGTGCAAAACCAGATGCAAAAGACGGGTATGGCAATCAGCAACACGCTCTCACTTACGCAGTCTACTACGCCACCCCTGAAATCGCAGAAAAATTACTCACTCTTGGGGCTACGACTCTCCAAGAAGCTGCAAAAGCTGCAGCAGAAAAATGCAAACCAGATTTTATTACACTGTTTCTTGATCGCGGGTTAAACGTTAATACTGTTTTTGAACCCTTCGGAAGTACACTTCTTTTGCAAGCCGCCCAAAGTATAGCCGCCAACCCCACAAAAACTTTAGAGGCGCTTATAGAAAAAGGCGCCAATGTTAACAGCCAAAACAAGAGCGGACAAACAGCTCTTCATTTAATAATTAGTGCTGAGCCTCGCGTAGAACCAATAAAAATGCTGTTAAAATCAAAGACAATAGACGTTACTATTAAAGACAACGAGGGGAGAACTCCTCTTGACCTTGCAAGAGTTATGCTTGCTAAAGAAAATAGCGGGTTTGGCAATACGCTACAAGAGATCATCACCCTCTTAGAAGAAAAAGAGAGGTCTAATAAATAACCGTTTCGTGAAAACCACCTAGACTGCAATTCACCTCTTTGCACAGATAAAAGTTTTTATTGTGTTAAAAAAGCAATAAATCAAGTAGGCTCTTTTTTACACCAAAAGGAGAGGTTTTTCATGAAACGTTTATCATCAGTTTTCAACCTCCTAGTTATACTAGGAACTGTTTTGGGCATGCAAGAGGCATTTGCCGCAAAAAAGGAAAAAAAAGAGAGCCATTCATCGCATCACTCATGCGAAAAAGTCAAAGAGAGCTGGGATTATGTCATTGTAGGAGCTGGCACTTCTGGCTGCGCTTTGGCAGCTAAGCTTTCTGACCCTGATAAAAATGGCAAATTTAAAAATTCTGTCCTTGTTCTTGAAGCTGGAGAAAATATAAGCGATAACCCTCTTGTTTTAGTGAACAACATTTTAGCTGCCATTGCAAACTCAAGCAACCCCTTGCTCTCTATTGACTATCTTACCTATTACTTAAATGGCGATCCATTCGCAGTATTTAATTACAACCCAGGCAGAATGTGGGGTGGCTCTGCAGGACACAACTTTTTGCTTACCGTACGAGGTGTTCCAAGCGTCTATGATCAGTGGGCAGCCTTATCTGGCAATCCACGCTGGTCCTACGACGAACTTTTATATAATGTAATGATTCCTATGGAACACTACACACCAGACGGAACGACTTTAGACACTCTACAGAGAGGCCTCAATGGCCCCCTCTTTATTACACAAGCCCCTCCACTTGATAGCGACTCATTCATGGAAGCTGTAGTAGATGCAACACACACACAATTTACAAGCGATTACAACGACCCGACTCTTGGAGACACAGGAGTAGGTGCTCTACAGCAGTATGTAACCCCACCATTTCTTGGTCCAAATAGCCACCGCTCTTTTGCAGCAAATGCCTATTTAACAGGCGATGCAAGCGTAGGCACACCTCCTATCGTGGATGCAGATGGCAACGGCCTCAATGGTCGCAAGCTGAAGATTTTGTCAAACGCACGTGCAAATAGAGTGCTTTTCACAAAGAAAAATAAAGCAAATGCTGTAGAATATGTCTTAAGCAATGCTCATGAAAAGGTACACGTTGTAAAAGCTCGAAAAGAGATCATCCTCTGTGGAGGCTCTATCGAAGATCCTGCACTCCTACAGCGATCTGGCATTGGAGATCCTGCACTTCTTCAATCACTTGATATTCCTGTAGTTTTTGCCAACCCAAATGTTGGGTTAAACATGCAAAACCATATAGGCCAATTAGCCTTCATTGGTGATGCGACAACAACAGTGAATCTTCCTAACTATGGCGTTGCCTTTTATGGATTTGCTCCAAATTACAATACCCGCGAGTATGAAACCCTAATTCTCAATGGAAATTTCTTACCAGCAGGCATATCACAGGCCCTTGGTCTTGGTGAAGGAATTACAGTAAGTGGTGTAAACGTTACTCCAGCAAGTACGGGCTCTGTTGCCATTATAAGCCGCGATCCATTCATACAGCCGCTTATTAACTTTGGCGCCTTTTCTGATGTAGGTGGAGAAGATGCTACCAAAGTAATTAAGTTTTATGATCTTGTTCAGGATATCGCATCAGAAGCTGGCGGAGTTGTACTCTTTCCAACACCTGATGACTATGCAGCAGGCTTTGAGGCCCTATTTGCAGATGCGCTCAACACAATTGAAGTAAACCACCACCCATGTGGCACATGCCGCATGGCTTTAACCCCTGCAACAGGTGTTGTAGATGGTGAGCTCAATGTCTTTGGTGTAAAAAATCTTAAGGTAGCAAGCAATTCTGTTGTACCTGTAATCAACACCGGCAATACAAGCTATACAGCTGACGTAATTGGCCGAGAGGCAGCACGCATTATCCGCGGCTCCTAATTACTAAAAAAGGACATTTTGCCCCTGGCAAAATGTCCTTTTTAGAACGGTTACGCAGTTTTAGCGCTTTCGTTCTTATCGCGATTTTTTTTGTGCGCTTTCTTATCGCCCTTCTTATCTTTATTGCAGCAGAGAACGGCTTTTGTTTTAGGCTTTTTGCAGCCATCTTTACAACCGCCAGCATGTACAGCTGCAATTTGCATCATCGCACCAATTAGAAGTAAGCTTAGATATTTCATAATACTTTTCCTT
>JAYRNE010000414.1:0-2519 GCA_041912355.1 Chlamydiales bacterium | reverse complement strand
TTTACTATTCTTATTCGGCTTAAATTACTCGAGAATATTATGGTTACAATAGTTGGATCTGCAGATACTACACAAGCAGATGGTCAAGCACAAAAATCTGAGAGCTCCTGGTCTTTTGGACGTTATTTCAGCATACTTGGAAGAGCTGCACTTGAGGTTGGCAAAACAGTAGGCTCTTTGGGCCTTTTGTTTTTTACACGAGCCCAAGCTCAATTTCTACCGAATGCGCTTGTTTGCAGAAATGATGTCTGTTACCAGCCAGCGGCCTTACTTACACGGCGTTTTAATCCCGGCATAGTAGACTACATGAACGTTGGGTATCAGCTCGTACAAAATGGCACCCATGCTTGCTCCATCACAAAAGAGCCCGTTAAGCCCTCACGATGTATGACGCTCACAGCTCAGATGCTAACTTTACATAAAGGGTTTGTTAAGCAGTTTGTGGCTGATGCAGATACACCGCTTGGGGAAGAGGGAACGCAAGTTTTTTTTGGTAATCATCGCCTCTTTTTAAATCCCTTAAGGTTTGCTCGCTATAAAGAAGCAAGTGATTATTTAGAAAATGTGGTGCTTAACCATCCTAGTCCCTTTCAAGATGGAGTTGAAGCGACTTTAGAAGTTATAAAGAAGACCCATTACCTCCTTAGCCATGATTTGCCAACTGAGGAGTTCTATTGCCCAGGAAAATTTCGCGAAATATGGGTTGCTATTCCAAGGATTCATCCAGAGCCTCTTACTAAAGAAGATCAAAAAATCTTCCGAACAATACGATTTAAGAATAATAATCCTGTGATTAGTGAAAAGCAGCTACGCACAATTCGCAAGACGCAGCACGTTCCGCCCTATGGGAAGGAGCTTGAGCGTGACTTGCAGAGTTTAGCCGAGAAGCTTGCAACACTTTCGCCATCTTGTAAAGCAATAGACTATGTTGCCTTCGGAGCTGATGTTCACACGAGAATCATGAAGGCCCAGCCCTTTAACCGCGCAAGCGGAAGGCTTGCTCGCCTATTTTTGAATACGATACTAAAACTAGGTGGCCACCCTGAAGTTGTCTTTCACAATCCAAAGGACTACTATACAAAGGCCTGGAATGGGCAAGAGGCTTTTACTCGCTATTTAAAAGAGCAAATTGCCTGGACAGCAAAGTATAGCGCCACTCTTTATTAATTTTAGGAAGTACTATGCAGCCAATATTACCAGTACAAGACAGTAATTATTACTTATCGCCCAAGGATAACGAAGAATCTCTCCTTGAGTGTAAATCTGACCTATTTAAAATAACGGATCTTGTGAATACAGCTCATGTATTGAAATCGATTGCTGAGGGTGCCTCTTATCTTGAGAGCCTAACTTTGGAAAATGAAGATCTTATCTGCCCTGATGGATCTGATGAGGAGCGCTACTATGGCACCTTTGACTATTTATCGCCTCGAGAGAGCGTTCTCGTTGGATTTTTTTTAGAACATGTGGCGTTTCAAAGACTTGTTTCACCAACAGAGTTTTTTTGGATTATGGAATTTAGCCAGCTCACGCCGCGGAGGTATGCAGGCGAAACTGGGCGCCTTATTAAAGTGCACCTTAATCAAGTAGAAAAGCATGGTGCTGATGCTATTTCTTCCATTTGGTATACAAGAACGAATCCAGATTTTTCATCTACTCCCAGGCGTCAAATAAAAGGAGTTGGAGGTGCTACCTTTGAGCGTAAGTACGATAAAACTATAGTCTACACAGTAACACGACCGGATCGTACAAAGTTCCGATGGACTCAGGATCTTTCTCAAGACCACTTTGTGGGCAAGAACGTGGCTTACGCTAAAGCGTGTCAATTTGTTCTTGCATTGCGAGTTTTGGGGTATAACAACCCATACGTAAATAGCGTTTATGATGTCGTTATGAGCTCTGAAATGACCGTAGCTCTAAAGCAACAAAAGCTCTCCGATATTTTGCACAACCTTTTCCCCGACTGGGGTAAGCCTTATGGCAACATCAAATCAGATTTTCAGCTAAGCGAAAACTATGTAACTTATGTTGACATAGGGGATTCTGAAATGGCGCATGGACAAAATCGCCTAGCTCATTGGGGGACAGATAGACAAGGCAGACAAAAAAGAGGGGCGAATTTCTAACCGTAAATCGGCTGCTGGGCTTGGTTTACGACTGTGAAGGAATTTTCTTCTTGCGCTCTCTTAGATGCGACTACCCCTTAACTCCTCTCAATAAAAGCGTTGCTGTTGATAGCCGCGTTCGCATATCCTGTTCTGCAAAAACGATTCCCTGTACGTAATTGCGTGCGAGCTTGTTTTTCCAGTCAATTTTGCCTGCGCGTGCTGCTTGTTTTACTTCGTCGATCTGTTTATCATGTTTTAGTTGCCTATTGAGTTCGGTTGTGTTCCTTTTTGCTTCATCAATCATTATTTTTGAATCTGCCTTTTTGGGATGTTTGCCCTCAACGATTTTTTCCACTACATCTCTAAAAAGATCTTTATCTTGATTGCAGTCAATAAGCGTTAAGAGCACAA
>JAYRNE010000413.1:0-3433 GCA_041912355.1 Chlamydiales bacterium | reverse complement strand
GCTCTAAGCGAAGGGGCATTTAAGACGGCCTACACAAGCTACACAACCCTATGCGAGCGTAATCCAGAGCTTATACGCGGTGTAAAGGTTGACATGATACGAGCGTTAATGGGCTCAAAAAACTATGAAAAAGCCCTTCAAGAGATACTCGATGCAAAGAATGAGCTTTTCCCACCAAATTCCCCATATGAAAACCAAAGAGGAACTCTTGATCTTTTAAAAGCCACCTGCCTCATGGAACTTAAACGCCATGATGAAGCAAGAGAGGTGCTTGTAGGCATGTTCGGAGTTCAAGGCGCCCCCTATGAAGTACTACAAAACCTTGTTTTGATAACCATTGGTGAAGCAGCAGGCGCTGTTCCCTATGATCCTAGCCTCTTTGAAAGAGCAAAAAAGATGTATGGCTCACTTCCAATGTTCACCCATAGGAGTGTTGCCTGGACAAAGGACTGCCTAGTTTCTGACTTTGCATTCTGGCTCCACAATGCTATGAGCAAAGTTATAACAAGTAATGATACACTCTTTGCTAGAACCTTAGAGCGAATAAGTGAATTTTTAAAGTCTAAGACAGTCTCTTCAAAAGCACTTTTAGAGACCTTTTTATTTGAGGTTATGAAGCAGGAACAAAACGCCCAAAGTTTCTTAAAGCGCTACCATGAATTTGCAGCTGTAACACAAAACCCAATTCCTGACGCTGCTAACCCAATCATTGAAGCACGTAGAGAGGCTCTTAAGATACAGCTATTTGGCGTTGACAAGCTCTACGGCTCAAGTGGCATGATCAAGAACCTTGCGACATTTACTCAGGTACTCAGGCTCTTTCGCGAGTCCAAGGAATTTGAAGATGGTGAAAGCAAGCAGACCCTGCAGCAAATTGAAGACCTTCTCAAACAGACTGCAAATGCCTTAAACACCGGCAAAGAGTCGATGGTGAAGACTATCGAAAATGGAACGCACCCCTACATCAATGCTGCCTCATTCCAGCAGCTTATGCTTGAGGGGAAATAACCCGAGCTGTAGCGTAGACTTAGCTCTTGCTACCTCGAGTTTGGACATTTGCCGAAGGCTCTGGAGTGCGGGGCAGTATGCCCCGCTCTCAATTTTGCCTAAGTCAATTGCATGATAAGCGCTAAAGCAACCTCAACGATATCCTATTTGTAAGTAATTAATGCTAAAACACTTTGGCATAAATTGAGAGCGGTGCATACTGCCCCGCACTCCAGGACCCTTCGGACCGCAAATGTCCAAACTCGAGGTAGCAAAAGGCTTAGCCTACGCTACGATTGGGTTGAAGCTTTTTGCGAAATCATGAAAGCTCTCGAAGACCGTTACGCCCTGCTGCTTGTAGGTGTCGCGTAAGGCGCGGTCCATGGCATTGATGAGGATGGGCTTTGCACGGGTGGCTAAAAGCGCGCGCAGGCCACGAGATGAGTCTTCAAAGCCTATAATTTGATCGCTTGGCTTGCTATAGAGGTCTATAGCCTTTAAGTAGCCGTCGGGGGCTGGCTTTGGCTCGGCGTAGTCTTCGCGGGTGATCCAGTGAGGAATTGACTGGAGTATGGGATTTTTGCGGCATAAAACGTCTACAAGGGCGCGTGCTGAATGGGTGACTACGCAGCGCTTTACCCCTTGCTTTTGTAGCTCTAGTAGCAAATCTTCAGCACCCGGCATAAGGGGCGCTACTTCGGTTTCTAAAAGGTCAAGGTAGCACTCTTTTTTCTCGGCGTATAAAACCTTCCAGTCTGGCTCTTCTTGGTGAAGTTTTGGAAATTCAGCATAAATATAGCGCTTTGGGGCTTCTGCGTCCTGCTGAGCTATGCTAAAATATTTTTCAAAACTCCAAGGAAGTGTGTACCCCCTCTTAGCAAGCATGCACTTATAGGCACCATAATGAAGGGCCTCGGTATTTACAAGCAGGCCATCTAAATCAAACAAAAAGAGCTGATACTCTGAAATCCAGTTCATACATATCCATTTTAATTAACAAAATTTAGGCGTAGCTATTATACTACGTCCAGTTTATTTTTGGTGAATTTTTTTGATATATCTACTTGTACTTCTACTACTTGCAAGCTGCTCTAAAGAGTCTGAAAGGACGCCTCGTGGCGAATATATTGTACGTCTTGACAATGAACACGCCCTCATAGTGCCCCCACACGAGAAGGTAGAACCACTACCCTACCCCTGGCAGCCACAAGAAGGCAAAATGTGCACCATTACAAAAGAGTACTTTCGCTGTAAGGGAAGCCTACTTAACCCTCCAAATATCATCACAAAGGATGGTAAAGAGGTTATGCGCTTTTATGACTGCTCAGGAGCTGACAAGCACAGCCTTCCCCTACAAGATGGCAAAGAGTTTATCTATCCTATTCTCATAGACCTCTTAAACCACGTGCAGACTCTATCTCATAAAAATGTGCACATCACATCAGGCCATCGCTGTATTGCCCACCAGGCCTTTATGGACCCAAGCCCTAAGGGTTCAGGCTCTAAGCACCTTATTGGCGCAGAGGTTGACTTTTACGTTAAAGGCCTTGAAGAGCAGCCCTTAACGGTTATTCAGATGCTAATAGACTACTACAAAGAAGAGACCAAAGAATACAAAACCTTCTCTCGCTACGAAAAGGCAAGCGATGTAGCCACCCCTCCTTGGATGAATAAGGAAATTTTTATAAAACTATTTAAAAGAAGCGAAGGGCGTAACCACGACAACCGCCACCCCTTTCCCTACATAAGCATTCAGGTGCGCTTTGACCGCCAAAAAAATGAGCGCGTCGTATTTTCCCCTGAACAGGCCCAGGGCCTTTTACGCAAATAACTCTAGCTTGAAATTTAGGGTTTTTGTAGTATTTTAGCCTATTCCTAAGCCGGTGTGGTGGAATGGTAGACGCGGTAGACTCAAAATCTACTCTGGGTAACCAGGTGCTGGTTCGAGTCCGGCCATCGGCAAATTAAAGTATGAAGTCTGAATTATGAAAAAAATCGTAATTCAGACTTTTTTTTGGCTTGCGGAGAAAATATAAAATAATTTATTTACGGTTTATATAGTAATAATTATTTTAGGGGGTTCGCCGTGAAGCAATTAATAAAGTATTTGTTTTCTGTTGGTATTTTTCTTAGTGTGCCTGCTTTTGCTGACTGGGGTAGCGACATTATGAGCATTGATGCCATTAAACACTGGCACATGGACGATCGCATCGCTCACGTACGTGGCACGATTGCCGAAACATTCGGACATGAAGGCTTTAAACTTTGTGATGATACCGGCGAAATTAAAATACGCTTCACGAATAACGAACTTCGCGACTTTCACTTCCACTCTGGGCAGCGTGTTGAAGTTCGCGGCCGCATTGAGCGCGAGCACCACCACTGGGATCTCGAGGCAACAGCCGTTAGACTTCACGATGATTCTGTAATTGGCCATTACTAAAAG
>JAYRNE010000412.1:0-6449 GCA_041912355.1 Chlamydiales bacterium | reverse complement strand
TCTTTAGTCTCACAGGGAGATTCCGCCGCAAGGCCTAAAGCAAATACCACATCAAACTCTAGCCCCTTACTTAGGTGCATGGTTAAAACGTGTACAGCTTCTAGTTCTGGATCAGATCGGCTTTGTAGCTCTTCTTTTTCATGCTGGGGATAGCGTGTTAAAGTGTAGAGAAATTCCTGAAGCGCCTCAGGCGACTGAATGGTTGCCGGCACAACTTCTAAAAGTGCGTCAAGATCAGATAAAAACGTCTTATCACTCCAGAGGGTCTCTTTCATTACGCAAGAGGTGCCAGGCCATACAGCATGTAAAAAGGTGTGTACAAGACCTGCAAGAGATGAAGCTTCAAAGCTTTTTCGTAGCGCAAGAAGTGTAGCTACGTGATCTGCCCAAAAGGTTAAATCTTCTCGTAGCTTAAGACAGGATGAGCTTGAATAGTTAAAAGGCGGCTGCATGACAAGATCTATAAGCCTACTCCGATCGCGGATGGAGGCAATTGAAGCTGCTAGGCGCTGTAGAAAAAGGTGCGCGGGCGAATCTATAATGCTTTTTTTACGCCAAGAGTTAACAGGGATATTTAGGGCTTCAAGATAGGCTGTGATGCGCTCTGACTGGTAGCGGTCCTTCACCAAAATTGCCATCTGTGAAAGCTCTACCCCTATTTTTTTCAGGCGAACAAGCTCTTTAGCAATATAGGCAAAGTGCTCATCATCCCTATCGATAAAAAAGTGGACTGCACCAAGACCATCTTGCAAGTTTTCTACCGAGCTTTTGCACGATATTGCTGGAACATCAAGGCTAATTCCAAGCTTTGGCATGGGAAAGAGCTTATGGGTATGAGGGCCAACAAAGAGGGTATTTAGCGCCGTGACTAAATCGGGGCTTGAACGGAAGTTATTTGACAGGGTAACAACAGCCTGATTTTTCAGGTTTTTTGCCTGCATGTAGCTATAAACATCAGCCTGTCTAAAAGAATAGATAGACTGCTTAGGATCGCCAACGAAGTAGAGTAGCCCCTCCCAATTGCCGCTAGAAAGCTTTTGTATAATATTCCACTGGCGCTCATCTGTATCTTGAAACTCGTCTACGATAAGGCAGGAAAAGCGCTTTTGCATATAGTGCAAAAAGGCCCTATTTTCAAGTTCCTGGCACATGCGTATGAGTAGCTCTTGAAAGGCATATTTGCCCCGCTTTTCAAGCTCGCTTCTTATAAAGGCTCGGCACCTACTCTTTAAACGCTCAAAAATTGAATCCGGGTGGGCAAGCTCATGTATTAGTGGCTCTAGCTCCATTGCAAAGGCTACAATGGGCAAGTCGACACCGGAAGATTTTGCCTTCCGCTCCTTAAACACACTAGAGGCATAGAGTGGATGCTCAATAATACGAGCTATGTCATCAAGCCGAGAGATTGCTTCAAATGCCTGTTCAACCTCTATCTTAAGTACACCATCGCGTGAACGAAGGCGGTTATAGTGGTGACTTGCCTCGATCAGTGCTTCAAAGGGATTTGCCACACTGCAAGAGGCCTTCTGCAGCAATTTAGTTAGCTCAGCAACCGAGCGACATGGCGGACCATCATCCCAGAGGTGCTTTGCCAAATCTTCAGCAAGATCAGCAAAATTGCGCTTATAGTGGGCTAAAAGCACTTTTAACTCTTCATGTGTAGCAGGAACTTGGGTTCTAAAAAACTCTTCTATAAGAAATGTGTAGTCAGAATTTGTAGCAAAGCTATCACGGCCACGCACGTAGTAATCTGAAAGCACGCGGTGGCAAAAGCCATGAATCGTATCGATAGCCGCACATTCCATTTCTTCACGAGCTTCTTCAAGAATATTTGCAGCTTCTAGGTGCTTATCCTGCTCGATAATCGCAAGAAGATAATCGGCTCCATTCGGGTTTTTCGTGCGAAGATCATCAATTGCCTTATCTAAGGCGCGCTTAAGCCGCAATGTAAGCTCACCGGCTACAGCCTTTGTAAAGGTAAGCACTGCTATATCACGCACTTTTCTCTGGGGAGCGGCAAGGAGGCGCCTAATGTAGAGATGTTCAATGGTAAAGGTCTTACCGGTACCTGCCGAAGCCTCACAGAGAAGATTCTGGTTTATATCGACTTCTCGCCTTAAAACATCAAAACTCATTTGCAGGCCATTTTATGCAGTTAAAAAACTCGCTTATAAAGCCAGTCGGGAGTGAATTTCATTATCCAGCCAATCAAGCGCCAGCGGCGTGTGATATAGGCATGAGAGCGCTTATTTTCTATTGCATCATATATCTGGGAAGCGGCTTTTTCAGGAGAGGCCATCCAAAAAGTCTCTTCGCCTTTTGCCATGTCTGTATCTACCCAGCCGGGTTGTATATCTGTAACAGTGATGCCGGCTGTAGCCTTATAGCGCAGTCCCTCTAAAAAGTTAGAGACAAAGGCTTTTGAGGCGCTGTATGAGGGGCTATCACTTTCGCCGCGAAGGGCGCTAATAGATGAAATACCTACAAGATGGCCGCTGCCACGTTTTAGGAGGTAAGAGATAGCTGTGTGTGCCATGGCACTAAAACCTAGGACATTGGTCTCTATGGTTTTATATTCTTTATCCCAGTCAAAGTCTTTGTTGTTAAAGATAACACCGGCATTTACGATAAAGAGCTCTACGTCGCCCATCTCCGCAATAAGCGCTTGTAAACCTTTTATTGCCTCTTGGGTATGGGTAACGTCTAGTTGTTTGATAAAACTTCGTGTCTTTAGCTCTTTTTGTAGCTCTTGCAAAAGTTCAGCTCTTCGAGCTACAAGCCCAACAGCGTACCCTTTTTCAGATAGGACCTTGGCTAAAGCTCTACCAATGCCTGAAGAGGCTCCGATAACTATGGCATTTTTCATGAAAACAAGTTTAGGCGAGTCGTGAATTCGCCGCTACTTGTTTTTGAGGCCATCTCTTCCTATCGCTCCTTTTCCTATTCTTAGGTGCCTCTTCTTAGCAACAGGAATTAAAGCAAGATCTTGTTAGTTATGATCTAAGGACCTTAATTTTTTGAGAGATCTCACCACTAGGATCATCGCCGTTATTTTCTCCCATTTTCTCAAGAAGCAGATCGACACCTGTAGGACCTCGGATAATTCCTCTTTTAAAAAGCGAAAAGAGTTTTAGCGGTGGTGCGAGAGAGGCGCCAGCTATTTTCTAGATCATTTGGTGATAGACCTGAGAGGTAGAGATCTAAGTAGGGATCTCGTATCTTATAGTTGTTTTTTTGAAACAACTTTTCTGGTGGGACTTCATGCTCAATAAGAGCGCTAATCCAATCTGGATAGAGACATAAGGGCACTTTCCGAGCTTTTAGCACGTAAGCTACATACTCCTGAAGAAGCGCTTCAGGATCAGTAAAAGAGAACCTTTCACTATTTTTGTCCTTTAGGTAGAGAATCTGTGGAGTAACAGGAAGCTTATCTTCAAGAACATGGAGCACAAGAAGTTCAGGCCATACAGTATAGCGAGCGTCACTTGATTTTTTATCAAAAACAGCGATGCCCTGGTTGTAGAGGTTACGTATCGTGCCTACAAGAAAGAGCTCCCTCTCTTCAACTGTTATTGCGATAGCTGGCACCTTCCAGCAGCCTGGAGCATACTCTACAGGCGCTTTACAAGAGAGGCTAAGTTCTACCTGTAAGGGGCTATCGGGCTGAAATCCAAGAGTTAGGGCATTATGAGTAAGCTCGGCAACCTCCTCTTCTAATAAAGCGCTCGTTGCTCGCATAAGAGGCTCTGGCAGCAGGCGAAATTCGTGGCTTGCCCGCTCCTTACGAACATCTTCCTTAAGCATAAACGCTGTTTTTCGCAGCATTCCAGTGTTCATTGGCGTAAGAGCCTCAAATTCACTTGAGCGCACTTTAGGCTTATATTCGTTTATGTAAAGGTTAAGGCCGTGCTGCATGTAGGCTCTAAGAGGGTATTTTGCAACCCGCCGTAGCTCATCCAAAGAAAGTATTTCTGGGTGCGTAAGGGTAGCTTCAAAAAAGCTCCGAGGGCTAGAGGGCGGCCTATTTTCTTGAAGCTCATCGGTTGAGGATTCTAGTGAGTGCGTCTTTATAATCAGCTCTGATGGCTTTTTACCATTAAGCGTGCACATACGGTCAAGGGTTTGAAGTAGATCAAGCACAATGCCAGTAGGGGCAAGATGGCAGCGCTCTTTAAAAGCGTAGCTTTTGTGACTTATGTAGAGCATGCTTTTTGTAGCTAAAATGGCCTCTATAACAAGATGCCTATCCTGTACGCTTTGCGTGGCATGTACAAAGTCTAGCGCTATAGAGCCTTTACACCCTTCCGTCATCCCCAGAAAGCATACAACATCTCTTGGAAGGGTTCGGACAGTTCCCAGTGTTGCAAAGAGAATGCGAGCTTGTGTAAGTGACGAGCGCTTCTCTTCTTCCTCTTTAACCCTTGCTTTAAAAATGTTAAGAGCCTCTTCTAGCTCTATCTCCTCTATGGAGGATTTATCTTGGCATGCTTTTATAAGGGCGCTCTTAATAGCAAAGTACTCTTCCCGCATAACTGTGGGCTCAAAGTAGGCATTTAAAATGGCTATAAATAGTGCCTGCCACTCACTAGAGACCCTTTTTTTCTTTGCTTGAAGCTTGTTGATATCGGATTGAAGGTTAGAAATGGTATAAAGGCACTTTCCTATCGCCTCAGCGTCGGTACTTGTAAATGCTAAAGGGGCATCTAGCGATGTTATCCAGCTTAAAATGGCTTCGTCTCTCAGGGAATCAAAGTGTTCAAGGGCTGCTGCTAGGAGTGATAAATCATCAGCTTCAAGGCCACGCTTTGCAGAAAAAGAATAATTTTGGAATAGCTCATAAAGTTTCTTTGGCTGCAGGCTTTTACTTTCAAGAATCTGGAGTAATGAAGGGAGTATTTCGTGCTCTCTTACACCAATAATTTCTGAAGAGTGGGTAAAAAGGCTTTGAATGTAGGGCCTATAGACTTCGATGTCAGGTGCAAGTACTACTATGCGGCCTGATGTTAGTTTCATAGCCTCTTGAATGTAGAGATAGAGAATTTCCACCTCTCGCTGTGCTGTAGGGGCTTTATGCACCTGTATAGTGGTATCATTTTCTAAAGGTATAGGATCTTTAGGGCTTACTCCCATTAAAAGAAGGTCTGTTTGAAGCAAGTCAAAGAGGGTAGGCTTCGTGGGAATAATCTCAGAGACCACGTCATGGCGGACAAATTCTCCGTAGCTTGCATCTTGCACTACCCATTCCTTTACAGCATACTGCTCTTCAAAGTCTTCTAGCTTCTCTTCAAAGTAGCGTACAAGCTCGCGTGAAGGGGTTACATTATTGGCAAGAAGCTTTGAGCGGTCGTATAGATACTCCTGAATAGCATCAGCCTGCTTTTTGTGGAGCTTGCGAGTGAGCTTTTTTGCTTCAAAGTCTGAACAAATATCACTCCAGAAATGCATACAGGGAGATAAAACGTAATAGATAACCTTTGTGCTTTGGCAAAGGGAAAAAAGAAGGTCATTTACATCTCTTATAAGAGCCGATACAGCATAGAGGTGAATTTCTTGATACGAGGTCTTTTTATCACGTATAAACTCCTCAATACTTTTGATATCAACTCCAAGCACTACATCATTTGCCCTTGCAAGGTCTACTTCAAGAGCGCGCATCACATGATTGTCAGATACAAGTATCAAGTGCCTGTATAAGGGATCGTGAAGGTGCGAGCCAAGAGCCGCTTTTAGTCTAGTAAGTAAAAGCTCAAGTGAGTTGCTCATGAGCACTGTTGGACGGTCGATGCAATTCATAGCCAAGGAGTATAGAGTCTCACAAGTTTTTGCTCCTCTATTTTATCTCAAAAGGCTAATATGATGATAAGATCTATATATGAAATAATTATTATGAACGAGCCTGCATGCGATGTGACAAATTCTCGATTTCCCTACTTAAGAAGCCTATTTGCTAAGCTTCGCCTTGGCCCCTTCGCCTCATTAAACGCTACTCAGTTTCTCGGGGCGATGAATGATAACATCTATAAACTGCTTATCGTATACTGCTTTATTTCAATTGAAGGCAAAGAGGCGAGTAATAAAATTCTAGCATCTGTAGGCGCAATTTACGTTCTACCCTTCTTATTTCTTTCATCAACTGCAGGCACAATGGCAGATCGCTATAGCAAGCGCTCCATCATAGTTGCTGTGAAGTTTGTAGAATTCTTAGTAATGATGCTTGGCCTTGTCTCGTTTTACTTAGGCAGCATGACTCTTGCTTACAGCGCCCTCTTTCTTCTTGCCTGCCATAGTGCCATCTTTGCGCCCTGTAAGTATGGCATCGTGCCAGAAATTGTGCCTCAAGAGCGCATCTCAAAGGCAAATGGCATTCTTACCTCGTGCACCTATACAGCCATAATTGTAGGCACATTTTTAGCTTCCTTTTTTACTGATATTAGCAACTACAATTTTAT
>JAYRNE010000411.1:0-8682 GCA_041912355.1 Chlamydiales bacterium | reverse complement strand
TTCTCTAGATTTATCTTAAATGAGCCAGGGGAGTGGTCGTCATGAAAAGGACATCGGCCCGCTACGACCCACTGCTTTGCCCGACTGGCAAAATGTGGCAGGGCTTGTTCATGTAGATAAAATTCATATGCAGGGATAGCTGCTTTGATTATCCCGGCATTAAGTTTATGAACTTTCATTGTACACCTCCTCTGGAGGCTCGCTCTTCGATCCAAGCATCGAGGAGATCATTTCGCAGAAAAATGCGCTTACCGATTTTTCTGACGGCGATATGCAGCCCATTACGATGCCTATGTAAAAGATAGTGCCTCATCATTGGCAAGGTGAAGGGATACTTCTCGTCTTCTGCTATTTGCTCAACTGTCATGTATCTGAAATTATCAGTCATACCTAATTCTCCTTGGCACTATTATGCCGTTAAAAATTCATATGATCTTAATTGAATCAAATTCAGCAGGAATTGTCGTACAGGGTTTGAGAAAAATTCGGAGATTCAGATGGTTGGGTAGCTAGAAAACGTTCTTAAATTATATCATGAGGGCTATTTTGTTCTAAAGATGCGCGTACCTGTTTTTTGATTGCAGATGCCTTAATGATGTATGGCGAGTTGCTAACACGACATTTTTGGTAAGTTAGTTGTACACGGAGCTCATATGGTATGCGAGCGCCTGGAATCACATGAACTTGGGTCAAGAAATCCTGAGGTAACAGGAAACCTTCTCTACCGAAAAACTTCTTAGTAAGATTTTTGAGGGATTTCTCTAGGTTGTCGTAAGTCAAGCTTGGAAATAACTTTCTCTCATTTTGACGTGGCATATTCCCTATAAATTCTTTAATAATGGCTGATAGGCCCTCTGTAACCTCGATTTTTGCACAAGGGAAGCGAATGAAAAAATCATCAAAGTCCATATCCGTAACTTTTAAGTCTAGAACGGCTTTTATATCCAACTCATGCCCTCTGCACGCCGCTTGCTGGCAAATCCATATGAACAGAGCGATTTCTCCGTAGATTTGGTTCTTTTTTGGATTGGTTTGGAATTGGCGAATAACCAGGTAGAGTGTCTGAGCGCATTCAACATCGCTAAGGCAATATACCGGTCGCTTTGCCTCATATTCTCGTTTTGCTCTCTTTTCAGTACCATGTAGATAATCAATGTAGCTTTCTTTGACGTCTTGTGCTAAGGATTTTGAAGTGATCACTTTTTTCTCGACTTCATCTGAAAAAGCCTTAAGCACTGAGCGAAGCTGTTCGTTTCTGGATTGTACTACTTTGGCTCTAGATGCCTTGTACAGTTCGAAAAGCGTTGCTTCTTTAGATGGCAGGATACTGGACAGTGCTTTGTAAAATGGTCTCCAATCTTGTAAGCCTTGACTAACCTGCTGTCGCGCTCTTTCTGAGAGCTCAAGATCGTAATCAGTAAGTATGTAATTTCGGATGAATGTATCGAAAAATGAGATAGCAGGCTGTTGCATTTCCTGTTGAATCTGTCCAGCGATTTTGTGTTCTTTAAGCCATTCATAGCAAAGTGGGGCAAGTCGTATAGCTTCTACTTCTGGAATAAACCACTCGTGCCATCCTCCCGCTTCTAGCTCTGATGGGCAATAAATCAGGCTTCTCGCAAGAGTCTCTTGCTCCCATGCGGTGTCAAATTCTTGTATGCGGCACGTGAGCAAGAAATCATCCACTGCGAGAGTTGCTTTCGTATTGACTTTTTCGTTTAATTGGATTGGTAGCTCAACAAAGAGAAAATAAAATTTGTCAATATTCTGGCTTGCAAAGTGTGATTTAGCCTGTTGCTGGAGTTGTGATAATGTATCCTCTGTAGGCTTTTGCGCGCTCGCCTCTTTTCGCCTCGCGATACAAATTCCAATCCGCATACGGCTGTTTACCATTTCATTGCAGTAATTATAGTTTCGCATTTGCAATGCGGAAAGTGCCTCTGAGAGCCTTTGAGCTGCTGTTTTTTTCATGTCAACTATCTTGATTTTCTCAGATTTGTATTTTGTTTATGGGGTTTCTTGGTACTGCTTTTGCTTCTGCTGGGTTTTTGTATTTTTTCATTTGAACCTTCTGGTTTCTGTTCCAATTTTATTCGTGCATGTGCAATAGCTTTATGCAGCTTCTCGCGTAGTATCTTTTTAGGAGGTAAAACGGTTAGATATTCTGCGACATGGATGCCTGAGCGGTCTAATTCTAGAAGTTCGACTCTTTCTCCCTTTTTGCCAGCACAGAGAATAAGGCCCATTGGAGGTTGTTCTCCTGGGCGTTTTTCATGCTTATTTAGCCAGCGTAAGTAAAGCTCCATTTGCCCTTTATGATCAGGTTTGAAGTCACCCAATTTTAAGTCGATTGCCACGAGTCTGTTGAGGTCTCGGTGAAAAAAGAGAAGGTCGAGGTGAAAATCTTCATCGTCTACGATAATTCGCTTTTGCCGGGCAAGAAAGCAGAAACCGCCTCCAAGCTCTAGCAGAAACTGCTCTAGCTCGCGCATGATGGCATCTTCGAGGTCTTTTTCGATGTAGCGGTCATTAAGGTTGAGGAATTCTAAGACGTATGGGTCTTTAAAGACTAGGTCTGGAGTTAATTGGTCTTTTTTGCGCAGGGTTTCCAGCTCTGCTTTGACAACAAGCTCTGGTTTTTTTGATAGGGCTGTTCTTTCGAAGAGCATGGAGTCGACTTTATCGCGTAAACCTCGGACGCTCCATTTTTCAATGCGACACATTTCAGCATAAAAATCGCGCTGTAGGCTATCCTTGAGAGGGAATAGTGTAATAAAATGACTCCAGCTCAATTGTCGTGACAGTGTCACCACAATTTGCTCATCTGGAAAAACCTCCGTAAACTGTATCATGCGGTGCAAGTTTCTAGCTGCGAAGCCGTTTCCGTATTCTAATATCAATTGTCGTGACACCGTCACCACAATTGATTGCCCATATTCCGCACGTTCATCTTGTAAGATTTCTTTACGGATTCGATCGCCCACGTGCCAGTATAAGAGCGTAAGGCCGGCATTTACTGTTGACGCTACAGCTTGCTTTGTCATGTCAATCATATGACGCAAGTCGTCAAGTAGACTATTTTTTGTTTTTAGAGTTTTTCTTGGTTTTCGAACTTGAAGAGCTTTCTTTTTTGAGGTCATGGAGCGACTCCTTTAATGATCTGTTTTGCAATTTGGCTGCTAAATTTTTTAGTAACTTGGGCATCAAGATGTGTGTATCGCTGGAGCATCTCTAAGGTGCGATGTCCCATAGCTGTAGCTAGCTCCAGGTTTGTAGCCCCTTGTGCGGCGGCCATGGTGGCAAACGTGTGCCTCATGTCGTGAGCTCGACAAGATATGCCGGCTCGCTTCAACGCTTCCTGCCAGGCTTTTTTAATGTCGATTTTGCCAAAGGCGGTGCGGCTGGCAAAGACCAGTGACTTATTAGGGTTGCGCGACTTATAAAGCTGTTGTAATTCTTCGATTACTTCAGGGGCAAGATAGATGCTGCGTGGACGGCCATTTTTAGTCTCTTTGAGGGATGCAAGGTTGTTTTTAAAATCAATATCTTGCCATTCGAGTTTGAGTGTTTCTCCCTGGCGAGCGCCTGTAGTAAGCGAGATTAGAACAATGCAGTAGAGGTATGGTGATTTGCTTTCACGGCAGGCCGCAAGCAGTTTTTGGATTTCCGCTTCTGAGAGGACCCTATCTCTACCTGGATTTTCTATTAATTTTTTTAGATTTCGGCAAGGGTTTTCGCTAATCCAGCGTAAATCTTTGACTGCATAGGTAAAAAGTGCAGAAAGGGCTGATATATAGCGATTGGCAGTCGCAGCGGCGCGTATTTTACCCACCGAAGAAGGGGTTTTAAGGAGGATTTGACGCTCTTTGCCTATGAATTCTGGAGTAAGATGGACGAGTGCATAGGTCGCAAGGCGTGATTTCCAGTAGGCAATGTGGCGAAGAGTATCCTTGGATGAGCGGTGATGCTCGAGGGCGCCATCATTAATGAAGCGCTCCGCAAGTTCCTCAAAGGTATGGACGGTGTTGTGTTGGTCAAACTTGAATTGCCCTTGCTTGATCTTGCGTTCAACGTCTTGAGACCAGTCTTCGGCCTCATGTTTGCGATCAAAATGGTTGCAGACGGAGGGATAGCCTTTGATGCGAATGACAGCGCGCCAGCATGTTGTGCCATCTCTGTTTTTACGTTTATATATTGATGCCATAGCTCGTAACCTATTGTAAAGGGTTCGAGCGGCTGGATGGTGTTGGTAAAGAGTGTTCTTTATTGCACCGCCATTGCACCGCGTTAGCAAATCTTACTTTTATGAATGATATTCATTCAAGCTAAATTGTGCTCACACGTGTTTATGAAAGTGTGGGGCAAGCAGGACTTGAACCTGCGACCAACGGATTATGAGTCCGTGGTATCTCAATTCTTGGCAGCACATATTCACTGCTCACAGCACAACTATAACGAGGTTTGGGGTATTTGATCAACTGTTGATTGCTGAAGTGTGTTGCGAATTATAGGGTGCTGGTGTGCCGTGAGTGTGCTACGCTACATCAATTCCCTAAGAGGTCCCAGAGGGTTTATAAATGGTGCAAGCTTGTCAAAAGGGATTGTAATTGAATAGGGCCCGTCTGCCCAGCCTCCTACGTGATAGGGTTGAAAGGTAAATACCAAGCCCTTTTTTGTAATTGAAAAGACCTGCAAGTTGCTTTCTTCAAATTCTGGAAAGAGATCATCTCTATATCCTACTTTTTCTTTTTGCAAAGTGCTCTCGCAGTAGCCAAGGATGAAATTAGTGAAATTTTTCTCTGGTAAGAATAGACTTTCTAGATTCAAGTTTTGCAACTCTTTCCCATTAAACCAATAGGTGAATGCATAATAACGCGTACTGCCATGAGGCATTCCATCAAACTTGTAAAGCTCGCCAAATATGCTGACTAAGTTGTCTGATGAGTAAGTAGGTGTCAAAACGTAGGCGAAGTCTCGTTTGTCAAAATCCATGCTGATTGCTTCTTCGTCAAGTTCACAAATTTCTTTTTCTTCCTCTGTAAACTGCATAACCCAGCGAGCAAATTCTTCCTGTGCATTGCTCTGTAAATAGTTGTGGACTGACTTGAAAAACAAACTTTTATTTTGGAAAACCGGATAACTTGAAGTAACATTAATTTTAAGCTTGTTGTCTGCAGTGAAACTTTCAGTCTTTTTTTCAAAAGGGATCTCACTCGATGAGCTTACATAGGGATATACCCCTTCACTCCAGGCGCATTCAGAATTGCTTTCAGCTTGGAAGGTGCCAGAAAATGTGAGGAGAATAAAATACAAAATAAACAATTTAGGCCTGAGATAATTTGGTTGTTGTGAGAGTATCTGCTTCTCATGGAAAAAGCAAGACAAGTTTGAGAAAATAGGGTAGATCGCTTAAAATTGTTGACAATCAAGGAGTTATGTTAAGTTGTCATATGTGCGTGCAGAAGTTGGAGAAACACCACCCGGTAGCGATAAACCTTCTCGGATTTATTATGACCAAGAAGGGAATAAAATGGTTAGGACCGAAGGTTCGCGCTCATGGCGCAACAATAATCCAGGTAATCTTGCATACTATAAATTTGCAAAAGAAAATGGTGCGATAGGAACGGATGGGACATTTGCGATCTTCCCAGACTATGAAACTGGCCAGCGGGCGCGCAAGAAATTGCTCAAAGGATCGCAATACCATCACCTCACGATAAAAGAGATGGCCTATAAATATGAGCCTGAAAGTCCTGAAAAATCTGAAAGCTACTGTAAATGTATTGTAAGCCGTTCCAAACTGGAGCCAACGAGAAAACTAGAATCCCTTAACGACGAGGAATTTGACACACTGCTGCAATCAATGCAAGCTTGTGAAGGATGGGAAATCGGCCAAGAAACGTATTTTCCCATTAAGAAAATCACGGAAGTATGCCGAGGGAAGGACCGGACAATTCAGTATTTTCAGATCGATGGTGATGAATGGGTTCCTAAAGGAATGGCAATTCAGATAGCAGAACATGCCAACCTCGCTGCAGTCGTGGTCCATATGAAGAATGGGAATAAATATTTACGTCCAAAGCAAAACCAGCCCCCATTTCATGCACTGATAAAGCAGCAGAAAGCTTGTGCTGCTCTGCCATCAAATGTTTAGTTGTCTAAAAATACATAATGGATAAAATTGTAGTAAACTACAGTTGCGCTACAGTTCGTGAGCTTTTCTGACGTGGTCATTCGCAGTATTTTGCGTGCATCGGTTATTGTAGAGGACTCAATGCTTCTGTAGGTGAGCTGTGTATTGGACCCAACTTTTATGTAACACAAGTACCCACTTGCAATTATTGGGTGCCTGTGTTACATATTAGATATGGCTACTTCTAAGTATGACAGGCTCATTCAGGTATTTGTAGAGACGCCAGTGTTTACTGCCGTAGAGGCACGAGCTGCTGGTATTCCTTCCCGCATGCTCTCTCATTTTTGTAAAAAGGGGGTAATTGAACGGGTCGGCCGCGGTATCTACAGGGGCACCCAAGCTAAGATGGAAATGGACTTTCAGTGGGAAGATCTGGCTTTGGTAGCGATGAGTGTGCCTAAAGGTGTAATTTGTCTGATTTCTGCCTTGTGTTATTATGGCCTTACCGATCAGATGATGAGAGAGTTTTGGATTGCGATACCCCATGCATCCAAAAGTCCCCAAAGAGCTAAAACACGAATCATACGAATGCGAAATATTGAACTTGGACAAATAGAAATTCAAATGGGCAAGTGTAAGCTAAAGATTTTTGATAAAGAAAGAACCGTAGTTGACGCCTTCCGATACCTAAGCCGAGAAGTGGCGATTAAGGCACTGCAGGCCTATCTTCGTCAAATTGGCTCTGAAAAGCCCAATCTCAAGAAACTTATGAGCTATGCTAAAGAGCTTCATGTCGATATACATCCTTTCATTATGGCTCTAACAACATGAACAATTTAAAGCAGTCTATAAAGGAGCGTCTTCGCACGCTTGCAAGAGAAAGAAACCTTACTTTTGCTGAAATCTGGCACAATTTGATTTTGGAGCGGTTTTTAGCTAGGCTTTGCCACTCTAAATACAAAACAAATTTTATCCTCAAGGGAGGAACGCTCCTTGCACGGTATATTCCCATAGGACGTGAAACGCAAGATTTGGATTTTTTAATTGAGAGGCTTGCAAATACAAGTGAGTTTTTCAACGAGGTCTTCGATCATATTTGCGGTGTTCATCTGGAGGATGGCTTTACCTTTGAAAAAGTGAAAGTTGGCCAATTAGTACATCCACACATGAACTACACAGGCATAGAGGTGCTATTATTGGCAAAGCTTGGAGGGCCCCAGACGCATATTCAGATCGATTTGGGCTTTGGAGATGTCGTAGATGCAATCGATTACCCGCTAGAGCTTACATCAACATCAAAGGGCCCGATATTTGAAAGTAAAATCCAAGTGCGCTCCTATCCAAAGGAGTTCATCTTCGCGGAGAAACTTGAGACTGTCATCTATCGTGGCAGTGGTAACACACGCATGAAGGACTTTCATGACCTTTACTCGCTTGTTTCTTTGGAGGGCTGTTTAGACCCTGCTTATGTCGATAAAGTCGTAGTCACGGTGTTTAACCATCGACAAGCCTCGCTGACCGAGCTGCCGCTAAAGCTAGATCCCGAATCTATGGAGATACTGCAGCCGTTGTGGCAAGACTATCAACGCAGAGTTTCTTCTCATCAATCGCAGATTTCCCTTCCAGAATCACTTGTGGATGTGATTTCTGTGATTAATTCCTGGTTGATGCATAATACTTACTTGTGTGAACAGAAAATAACGGAGTAGTCGTGTCGAGCATCCTTAAACCCACAAAAGGAACAATGACAGCAATAATTAAGAGTATTAAAGACGTAGAAGCGAGTTTTGACGCAGCAGCGGGCGCGACTCTTGCTGTCGAATTTCGGATGCGCCTCCTTGCAGAGCATAGTGAGGAGGTGCGAAATGAACTTAGTCTAATAGTAAAAACCAAAAAACGATATACTCACGAGAGACATTATTGGAACTGCAGGCTTGTGGATCTTGATCAGGCAATAGACGCAGTATTTGCCTCAGGCTTAACTCCTGAAGAACAGAAAGCTCTAGTGGAATTTCGCGACTTAAGAAACAAGCTATTTCATGCCGATTTTGTGAACTTGATGAAACTGTTGAAAATCACTCCAAGTGGAAGAGAGCTAAAACAGATCAATGGCAAGCTCGAAAGGATGGAGTTAAAAGAACATCAAATTCGAGATGCAGCAGTGGCTATTGATATCAATGGTGGTTTCAACCAAATGCGAAAGCTTGCTGAAGAGGTTAAAGGGATTTTAGGAAAAATCATTATGGGATTAGATACCTAGCAAGTTTTATAACGGAGTCCTGTCTAACGGTTCCTGCTTATCGTAATATGCTGAAAGTGCATGAAGGTGTGATAAGCAGTCGTTACAGCATTGTTGCGACATGTGACTTGAAACTTTGGACTTAATAATTTAAAATTTGGGGCAACCAGGACTTAGAACCCCGGGACCAACGGATTATGAGTCCGCCAGCCCACCTTAAACTACCGCATGTTACAGTAGCTGACTGCTGCTTATATTACAGTGTGAGTACCTTTTCGTCTGCTGTGATTTGATGTCATTTAAGGTGAGT
>JAYRNE010000410.1:0-2020 GCA_041912355.1 Chlamydiales bacterium | reverse complement strand
ATTAATAGGTTACAATTATAAAACTCATGGTTTGCATAGCGTGCTGTCTCAGAAAACATTCGGTTTCGGGCACGGTCTCGATGAATGAACAAAATTCTCGCTTGATATTATGTCGCAAAAGCCCGTACAATTAACTGCAAAAACTAATTTGGTGACCATGGGATTATTTTCTCGCAAGAAACCTAAGATTAAAATTACATCTACAAAAAAAGATGGCTTTAGTGGCTGGCTTAAGTGCACACACTGCAGCGAGCTCATTCATGCAAATGAACTTGAAAGCAACCTCAACTGCTGCCCAAAATGTAACTATCACTACCGATTAAGTGCGCAAGATCGCATTGCAAGCCTTGCTGACCCCGATAGCTTTACAGAACTTTTTCAAGGCCTTGAAGCTGTTGATGCACTTGGCTTTGTCGACTCTCAGCGCTATAGCGAACGTATTGAAAGCGCTAAAAATAAATCCGGCCAAGAAGAAGCATGCATCGTAGGTACCTGCCAAATTCGCTCCATTCCTGTTGCATTAGGCGTAATGGACTTTGGCTTTATGGGCGGCTCAATGGGCTCTGTCGTTGGCGAAAAACTTACTCGCCTTATTGAGCATGCAACAGCTAAGCGCCTGCCCCTTATCATCGTCTCTATTTCAGGCGGTGCTAGAATGCAAGAATCCACATTTTCCCTTATGCAGATGGCAAAAACTTCCGCTGCTCTCGGGCGTCTTCAAGAGCGAAAGTGCCCCTATATATCAATACTTACAAACCCAACGACTGGGGGCGTTACTGCCTCTTTTGCCTCTTTAGGAGACATTATTATAGCAGAGCCTAATGCCCTTATCTGCTTTGCCGGCCCACGTGTGATTGAGCAAATTTTAGGAAAGCCGCTGCCTCCGGGAGCTCAGCAGTCAGAATTTTTACTTAAGCACGGCCTTATCGACACTATTGCTACTCGCCACCAGCTTAAAGACACTCTTGGAAAAATTTTAGAATATACATGTGACTGGAGAATGACAGCATGACACACGCTGAACAGTACTTCGTCATAAAAAAAACTCTAATAAAATGTAAGGCTTTAGATAAAGAGCTCATTCCAACTTATGCTACAAGCCAAGCAGCTGGCGCCGATCTTCGCGCCCACCTTAACGAACCTATAACCATACCACCACAAAGTGCTATGCTTATTCCAACGGGTCTTTTTTTTGAAATTCCTCCTGGCTATGAGGTCCAAGTACGTCCTAGAAGCGGCCTTGCCTTGAAAAACCAGGTCACCGTATTAAACTCCCCTGGCACCATTGACTCAGACTATCGAGGAGAGCTTCAGGTTATTTTGATGAACCACTCCAATGTAGATTTTGTAGTCACTCCCGGCATGAGAATTGCCCAGATGGTGATCGCCTCCTGCTTGCAGGCAGAATTTATTGAAGCTGAAGAACTTACAGCAACCGAACGGGCTGCTGGAGGCTTTGGACACACTGGCGTGCACTAAATTGGATGACATTTCGGATTAAATTTCGGATGAAATTTCTCTTGCACAGAAAACAAAAACACCGTATTCATGTATCTTGATGAAAGTATACAACTATCTAAATGATAAACTCGTCTTTTTCTTAGACGCCTCCTCCAAAGAGGAAGCGCTTAATGAGATCGTAAAAAAAACGGTCGACGCAATTGACTTGCCTGAAGCTGAACGCTTTCATAAGGCTATTTTCGATCGCGAGAAGATCGTTTCCACTGGCATTGGAATGGGTGTTGCCATTCCCCACGCAAAACTTGAATGCTACGACGACTTTTTTATCACTGTAGCAGTACTTAAAGCAGGCATTGACTGGAACGCACTCGATGGCGCCCCTGTCAGGCTTATATTTTTGATCGGCGGACCTGACGACAAGCAAACCGAATATCTGAAAATTCTCTCAAGCCTTACTGGAGTCTTAAGAGATGAAGAGCTACGAAAGCACCTCATTGCTTCAAGCTCTAATAAAGAAGTTATGAATCTCTTCGAAATATTGTAACTGGAAGGTGTGATT
>JAYRNE010000409.1:0-8292 GCA_041912355.1 Chlamydiales bacterium | reverse complement strand
CTTTTGCGCAAAACGAAAGTTTGCAGGATGACCAGATCGAATAGCAATAATATGCGCATTATATTGAATTCCGATCAAGGAAAGATCTCCGATCATATCTAAAACTTTGTGGCGTACCATTTCATCAGGGAAAAAGAGCCCATTTTTTGAAATGATAGCCTCGCCCTTAATGACGACAGCGTTATCAAGACTCCCCCCTTTAATAAGGCCGCGGTCCATAAGGTGTGATATTTCCTCATAGAGGGCGAAGGTACGGCAAGGTGCAAGCTCCTTGGTAAAGCTTTCAGCCGATAGGGCAATAGTGAAAAACTGGCTTGAAAGTGCTTTAGACTGTGGATAGTAGAGCGTGTAGCTTAAGCGATATTCATCCGCAGGAAGGGCGACAATGTGCACATCCCCTTCAGAATAATATACGGGATTTTTTAATGAAACAATTGGGGTTTTGGCCTTCTGCTCAACAATGCCTGCCTGATGGAGCATATTCACAAATACATCAGAGCTTCCATTACCTGCAGGGGGCTCTAGGGCCGATAGTTCTATACAGAGGTTATCGATTTCATAGGCTCTCACAGCTGCAAGCACATGCTCTACTGTATAGATGCGAACAGCATCAATAGCAAGATTTGTACTTCTTGAGGTATCAAAGACATAGTCAATAGATGCAGGAATGATGGGCTGATTTGGCAGGTCTATTCTCTTAAAATAGATTCCTTCGCCAATTTCAGCAGGTAAGAAGCGAATAAGAACTTCAGAGCCTGTGTGAATACCAACACCAGAAAACTCTACAGGCTTTTCAATAGTGCGTTGCTTGCGCATAAGCTTCTTTTGTTCCATTTCTACAGCTTCTTGAGTTGCCACATCTACTCCGCACGTAGGTGATTTAATTCTTGTTTGCTTTTCGCATAGGTATACCACTTACGAAATGGCGTGCAGGCAAGCTTGTAGGGGCGAACACGAATTCCTGTACGGCATGATTCTTGACAGCAACCTTGAAACTGCTTTAAGCAGTCTCGGCAGCATAAAAAGAGTTCGTTACAGTCCATGTTTGCGCAGTTATAGTAGCGCTCAGCCTCTTTTTCACAGTGGTGGCACTTTCCAATAGTTGGCGTAGCTTCATCAGAAAGTGGCACAGACAAGCGATCGTCAAAGACAAAAAGCTTTCCTAGCCAGTGCTTGGACTTTTCTTGAGCGCCATACTTAATGACGCCGCCCTGAAGCTGGTAGACGTTTTTGAAGCCCTCTTGCATCAGCAGGCTCGAAAAAAACTCGCAGCGTATGCCTCCTGTGCAGTACATAAGTACTTTTGTGTTTTCACAGTCTATGCGGCGTTTAAGGTTTTCTGAGTACTCTTTAAACTCCTTAAAGTTCTTGCATGGTGGCGATTCTGCACCTTCAAAGTGGCCAAGTTCCCACTCATAGTCGTTGCGGACGTCTAAGACGACTTTATTCTCTTCATTTTCGTACATCTTGCGCCACTCAGCAGGCGATAGATGGGGCCCGCATTTATCAAGCGGAACTTCAAACCCGAGCGCTACAAGCTCTTTTCTTGTTTTTACCGTAAGCTTGCCAAAGGCGTGGTCTTCAAATTCCTGGACCTTAAATTCAACATCGCTAAAGCCAGGCTGGCTCCAAAGCCATCGCATATACTCCGGCATAACGGCACAAGGGGCACTTAAGGTGCCATTAATGCCATCTTTTCCAAGATAGATACGGCCTTTAAAGTCCTTACCAGCAAAGAAGGCTTTATGAGCCTTTACTAAATCTGCAGGCTCAGCAAGCTGAGTTATGTGGTAATAGGCTAATACGAGATAAGGGAGCGTGGCATCAAATTCTAGATTCGAGCCAGAGGTTGCAACCCAAGTGTTGAACGGTACGTTTGTCATAATACTTTTCCACAAAATGAGTTAAGATCTTACCCTAAAAGCGTGATTTTCTCAACCTTAATAGTAGCCAAAAATATCGAGCCTTTGATAAAAAGGAAGCGAAAATGGATTTTGGAGCAGACAATGAAAGAATATATTATAAAAATTGACGACGAAAACTTTACAAACACCGTATCTCAAGGCGTAGTGCTGGTTGACTTTTATGCTGACTGGTGTGGCCCTTGCCGCATGCTTTCCCCAATTCTGGAAGCTTTAGCCACAGAGATGGGCGACAAGATGCAAGTAGCAAAACTTGACGTAGACCACGCTCCAAAGACGACTACAACCTACCAAATTACTTCAGTTCCTACAATGATCGTCTTCAAAAACGGCAAGGAACATGAGCGTATAGTTGGCCTCAAAGACCTTGAGACTCTAAAGAAAATCGTCGCTCGCGCGATGTAAGGGACCAAAAGGACGAAAGGACCAAAGGGACCCAAAGGACATAAAGGACAGCAATAACCGTTATTGTAGTCCTTTATGTCCTTTGTCCTTTTGGTCCTTTTATCGCTTGTAGAAGTAAATCTTAGTCCTGTACAAATCATCCACCTCCATAGTCTTCACCGGAACCCACCCCGGAATAGCAAATGTATGGGTAACCACCAAAAGATCGTGCGGAGCCTCTTTTTCTAGCTTCAGCTTTAGCTTTTGCATTGCCCCTGGGTAGAGGTAGCATACAGCCATTGAACCATCCTGAAAAGGCTCGGTAAAGAAGTCCCTTCTTATAAAGCACAAATTATTGCGCCTGAAGATGAGCTTGCTTACTATGTAAGGTATGGGCGATGTTTCATAGCCAATAACTTCTGACATTTCATACTTTTTTGCCAAGCTATAGGCAAGATTCCCCCAGCCAGAGCCAAGCTCTACAATAGGGCCTGTAACAGTATCTGGAAGGGCTTTAATAAGTGCGCGCTGAACTTTACGGGAAGTGGGCATAGGGCTAATGCCATTTTTTATGGTCCAGTAGCAAATGGAAAGAAGGATAAAAAGGGCGAATATAAGCGTCATAAAAGTTTGGAGTGACTCACTTCAGTGAGTCACTCCAGAAATTTACTTCTTCTCGGTGACTTGAACAGCGTCTAGGTCTTCTTCAACGTCATCGTCATCATCATCGTAGTCATCATCAGATAATTCATCTGTGCTGATGAGATCGGAAAGATCATCATCGTCATCTTCTTCTTCATCATCTTCTGCTAGCTCATCTTGCGCTGGAAGCGGTGAAAGCTTTGTAACTTCGATTTCGAAAACTAAGAGGCCATTTGGAATTTGACCAGATTTGCCAAAGCCCATGTCTGGGTGAATCATAATGCGGCGCTTTTCGCCTACCTTCATGCCAAGCATGCCAGCCTTAAAGCCAGGGATTGTGTCGTTAAGCTTCACATCTATTGGGCCGCCGTTTTGCTCAGATGAGCCAAGCTTTTGGCCATTTGAATAGGTAGCTTCGTAGATGATTGTAGGAACGGTCTCTTCCGTTACAGCATCGCCATTACCTTCTTTTAAGATCTTATACTGCACCTTACCATCTGCAACTGCAACAACGCCAGATTCAGCGGCATTCTTCTTAAGTAGAGCTTCAGCCTCTTCAAGGTTTTTTGAAGCTAAATCTTCGTATGCGTACTGCTGTATGAGGTTTAGAGTTTCTTCATACTCTTTTTCTGTAAGTGGGGCTTGCTTACCATCTAGGCCTTCTTGAATACCCTGAATTACAGCCTTTGGGTTGAGCTTAATTGTTGGGTTATTAAGGCTCTTTTGGATAAGGTGACCATACGTCTTAGAAATGTTGTCGATGGAAGCCTGTGAGCGGAGTTCTTCCCTCGTTGGAACTTTCTTTTCTGGCATAGCCGCTGTTGGCGTCGGCTTAGCCTTCTCATCTGCTTGCACTGCAAGCGGGACTGCAAGCTGTGTTGAGATTACGCTAATTGCAAATATATATTTGCCAAACGAATGAAATACCATAATTTCTCTCCTATATGGTTGATATTTTAATTCTTGTGCTCCACATGTGTTGCGGCAGCTAACGTTCTTGTCTTAAAAAAGAGTGGCACAGCATCTATTGCTAGTTCAAGTTTTGCTCCTGATGCCATCTCCTTAAGTTCGCATTTTCCGAGCTTTAACTCGTTTTCACCGAGTATAAGCACATATTCGGCCTTCACATTATCAGCTTCCCTCATTGCGTTCTTCAGCTTTTTGCCGCTATAGTCTATTAAGCAGCTAGTACCTGCAAGCCTAAGGCCACGGGCCAAGGCGAAGCTAGGCTCCATAGCCTCATCTCCTAAGGGAATTATATAAAGACCAGGCCGTGCACGCTCAGGTACAATGTGGCTTTGGTTAAGTAAAGCTAAAATCATTCGCTCAATACCCGCTCCAAACCCAATAGTAGGAAGATCTGGGCCTTCTAGACTTTTCATAAGGCCATCATAGCGCCCGCCGCCAGCTAGTGAGTTTTGCGAACCTAGGTGGCTTGAGGTTACTTCAAAGACGGTATTGTTATAGTAATCTAGCCCGCGCACAAGATTTGTATTGATCTCGTAGGGTATGTTTAGGTGCGACAAAAGCCTCTGAACGCTTGCAAAGTGGGCATTAGATTCTGGCGATAAGAAGTCTAAAATAGAAGGCGCTCCTCGGACAATTTCCTTATCGCGCTCATCTTTAGAGTCAAGTATACGTAGTGGATTCACTTCAAAGCGGTGCTTAGAGTCATCTGACATATCTTTTAAATAGGGCCTCAAATACTCCTGCAGGCTTGATCGAAACTGCTGACGGGCACTTTTATCGCCAAGGGAGTTTATAAGCACCTTAAGGTTTTTTAATCCGAGCTTTTCATAGAGCGTGTAGAGCATCTCAATAAGCTCGGCATCCTGCTCAGGCTGACCTCCTCCAATGACCTCCACACCAAACTGGTGGTGCTGGCGAAAACGACCAGACTGGGGCCTTTCGTAGCGAAATATAGGACCTATGTAAAAGAGGCGGTGGATGCTAGACTGCGACTGAAGCCCCTTTTCTACAAAGGCGCGCATAACTGGGGCAGTACCCTCGGGGCGTAGAGACATACTGCGCTCACCGCGGTCAACAAAAGTGTACATTTCTTTTGAGACAATATCAGTAGCATCGCCTACACTGCGGCTAAAAAGCTCCGTCCGCTCAATAATCGGCGTACGTATCTCTTCAAAGCCATAGACTTTGGCGTGCTCGCGCATGACAGATTCTACAAACTGCCATAAATGAGCCTCGCGCCATTTCTCTTTAGGGTCTTGCGGCAATATATCAAAAGTGCCTGTAGGTATAGCAATGGGCATAAAACTTCTATAGAATTTATATTGAAAGAAAGTGTACGCCCTAAGAGACTTTAGTGCAAGGGGCAAAAAAAGGACCAAAAGGACAAAAGGACATAAAGGACAAAGGACCAAAGGGACAGCGCAAAGGGTTATTGTTGTCCTTTATGTCCTTCGTCCTTTTGGTCGTTTTGGTCCTCTTGGTCCTTTCTAATTTGACAATAAATTATTTAAATTATACACTTAGGCTAAAGGAAGGAGGAGCCGCTATGCCCCTAGACATCAACCTACATAAGCTACAAGACGCACACGGCAATGCTTTAAAGGCTTTTGGCCTAGAAGAGCAGGCAATTACTCTTGCTGATCAGCTTGAGGCTGGCAAGACGATATTTGTCTATAACGGACGCCTTGTAACCAAGGAAACTACCCGAGATGCCCATACTCCTGCTTCTCCAAAAGACCTTCAGCCTGTAATCGAAAAGATAGAGGAGCTACGCCATATCGCGGATCTTTCTTCGTCTAAAAAGCTCAATAGAAGCCTCCAGGTAATTAAAGTTCGTGCATCGAGCCATGACATTCCTCAAACGGATTCAGAAAAGCAGGCTGCTCAGCATTCCTCACTTTGGGGCGCATTTGTTAGAGTTATGGAAAAATTCTTTCAATAGATAATAGTTTATTTTAATACAGCTATAGTATATCCTCTTTCCTCTTCTTTATAAAAAGGATACTATGACTGTATTTTATGATTCACAATTCCCAACCATTGAAAGTATAACAGCCGCTTTATCTAACATTAAATTACCAGAAAGCCCGGCCCTATCAGCTTTAGATGCCTATATTAAGGGTAAAAACATAGATCCATTCCTCAACCAGCTAGATTCCCTCTTTTCAGGCAAAGAACAAAAAAAGGCCCACGAGCTTCCTTTATCCGATTTGCAGGCCATAATCCTCCTCCTCACCCTCCGCTTTAGCGAACTTCAAGACCCAAGTGACTTTTGCCTTATACTTCGCGCCCTTCCCTATTATGTCACCCATTTGAAAGAGAACTCAAGCGAGCCTATATGCGGCATTGTTACTGAAGAAGTGATCGATGCCCTTGCCTGCTCTAATGCCTTTATTACCCTTGCCCTTCGCAATAAAGCTGAAGAGACTATTCAAGGCTGTGAAGATCCAACGAGCACAAAAGGCGACGACTGGAGGCACCTTGTATCTCTTCTTGCAAGGCTCACTCGCGAGCAAAAACCAGATGTTACACAGACGATTGCATGGGTGGCAGAAGAGTGGGCGCGAAATACAGGCTGCCCAGATGATGCATTGTGCTACATGCTTAACACCCTTGGTGAATTTTCTTATGCATTAGGCGAAAAAGCTGAAAATAGAAGTGAAGGCATAAGGCTGAAACAAGAAGCCCTCATCGATGAGTTTTGCACTGTAATAGAAGCTGATAGCTTTAAAAGAGCAAGCCTACTTATTGGATGCCATAATATAAAAGGCCTTTTGCTACGGGCAAAAAATGGAACATGCGATCACCACCAGATGTCATACATTGCATCTATCCTTTTTAATGAAGTAGAAGGGCTCCATTTTTCAGACTTTTATGACAGCGAAAAACTTGCAGCCATCTTAGCAATGCATGTTATGTGGCAAAAGACAAAGAGGCCTGAATATCTTGAGCTTATCTTCTTTGCAGCACCCTATGTTCTCAATTATATCGACATTGTTTTTCCCGATGCTTTTCTTGCCTCAAAAGTATCCCTTGATGAAGTTGTCGATGCCTTTTTAACTCAAGAATATGAAACTACCCCCCATTATCCAGGATCCGGAAACTTTAAAAGATTTATGAGAACGTGTAGCTCAGAACTTCCAACAGAGCTCTTTAGCTGGGCATCATCTCTCTGGTATAACCAAACTGGCCCTAACGCTCATAGCATGACATGCACCCTACGGGATTTAGCAGAGTGCACACAACTTCAGCCACAAGCAGTACGAAATCAAATCTGTGGCATGTTGACGGACCAATTAATTGAAGGTATTAGTCCAAGGTTTATCCTCGAAGTACTTTATGTGATATGTAATGGCAAAGGCGAAGCTACAGCAGCGACACTACTAAATATGTCAGAAAAAATGCCTGATTGTCGCGAAAGGCGAGTTTTTATTAGGGCTATTAACTCTAAAAGATTCCCCGAAAAATTACGCGCCCACTTTATCGCACACTACCTTCGCAAAAAGTCAACAGATATAAGCCTGAGCCTTGCGGCATCTCTTGCTTCGTGGCTTAGTTTTGAAGAAATTCGCACCCTTCTTACCCTCATGAACAGCCAGAAGGAACCAGGAACCGCCTTTAGAGAATTCTCAGGCCGCATACACACGCTTTCTAGCGAGATGATTCCTAAAGTTACGACACTCTTTTTAGAATTTCCCGATCTTATAGACCGCCTTACAAGCGAAATAGAGAATAACCCACGCCATCAGGGCACAGATCTACTTGTAGATATCGTAGAATGTGAGGGTTTTGACCCCAAAAAAAGAAAAGCCCTTCAGACATCCTTTGCAGCATTACCCGATACTCTACACATTTGTGCACGGCTTCTCACCCCTGAAGAACAAGATACTATTAACTATGTATGCGAAAAGCTTTTAAACCGGCTTGTATATTCCCCTGAATGTCCCTCCTTAGCTACCTTCTTTAAATCAATAGATTCAGGAGAAATTAGCGACGAAATACGATATAGCATCATACATCATGCCCTACAAAAATATGGCGACTTGCCAGCTACACTGCTTCTTATTGCTCGCATGTCACCCTATCTTACAATATCTGAACTTTGGAACCTCTTACATAGACTTGAAATCAATCACCATACCTACTCTCCTTTACTTAGCAAGACGCTTCAACACGTTCTTCAAACTCGCTGGATACTTGATCAAAATGGCCCTGATACCTGGTGTCCAAATAGCAGGTTTACTATTCACGATATGCATAATACCTGGACTACTTTAATTATTGAACGCATCGAACTATTAAAGAAAAGATTTAATGTTGTGACCGAAGTATCTCTATTTGAAAAGATGATGGACAATGTCATAAGAAGACCCCG
>JAYRNE010000408.1:0-2239 GCA_041912355.1 Chlamydiales bacterium | reverse complement strand
TATATCTGGGGTTGGCCTTTTTGATTCAATAGATGCAGCTCGTAGCCACATAAACGCTTATTTTAAAGAGCCTTATAAAGACTATCGTGCCTATTATGGCAACAATCCCGGAGTCTATTATGAGGAGAGTTTTACTCGTAAGCAATCTGACAAAGTAACTATGAGGGTTGTAATAAGCCCATCACCTGCTCAAGGCACGTATGTGTTGCCTGAATTTTCAGGACTTTTGCAGGCAATAGAAAATCGCCGACTTAACCCCGCTGCAAATTATCCCTATAATTATTTCTGCCTCACCTATACGAACATGCAGAAGCGTTATGAGGGCTCTGAAGGCCTCCAAACGAATGGCCTGATGCAGCAAAATGAACTTTATCCATTGTCATTTGTAGGTATCACCCTTTGCGTTGATCCAATTCGCAACGCCGTAAAGTTTGATAAAACCCTCATGGACAAGGAGATAAAGAATCTTCTTGCTGATAGCTCCTTCAGACTCGAAAATAAAGATGTGGTAGATCCCTCAGAATATTACTTTCCTCCGCTAGCTAAAGAGACATGGGTTACTATCCTTCCCCAGATCGTCAAAAAGGCCTATCTCCTTTTAAATGATGCTGCCATTACTGAATCTGAAAAGATAAAGATTTTTAGGGATGTTGTGAATTTAGGTATCGTACGCTACTTTGAAACAGTGGTAGTATCAAAATGTCTTTTATCTGACAAAGGAAATAGAATCCTTTCTAGTCGTAACTGTGCAGCAGCTGTTGACCGTGGGATGAAGCTAAATAATCAGCTTCTTTATTTCTTAGATTCAAAAGCTACAGGCATAACTGAAGTTACGATTGGGCGTGGGCTCCTTGCTAAAGATCGCCTTCCTTTGCGGCGTAGAACGCAAGAGACTACACTTATCGCTCACCACAGCTCTCTTAATGAAAAGATTCAAGACTATTTACTTGAAGTAGGCAAACTTGCTTCTATAGACATTTATCGTGGAGCTATAACCTATCCTGGCTGCCCAAATGGCCTTCCACAAGACCCAGTGACGCCATCAAGACGAAAGCTCTCCTATGATGGTAGTGGCTCCGTGGCTTTATGAAAATCGTTTAGTTATTTTCTGCTGAGTTTGGACGAACTCGTTGAATAAAATGCTTAAAGTGAGCCGTTGTGCGAAGGTGCTCGAGCCAGCGGTCGTGGCACACCTCTTCGATTGGAGGAAGCGTCTCATGCTCGTAAGCTTTCATCAAAAAGTGGTAGGCTTCCGGGCCGTTTTGTTGTAGAGAGTAAAGACAGGCTAGGTTGTAGTATACCTGGTGGCTGCCAAGGTTTATGGCCTGTAAAAAGTACTGCTCAGCAAGCAGGTATAGCGAGCGCTTCACTTCAGCATTTTCTTGGGTGTTTTCTGTAATTTCGGCAACGTGCATATAGCCCATAGCTATATCTGCACAAGCTGCTTCATCTTCTCCATCTTCCTGCAACACATGCTGAAGTTCGCTGATTCCCTTTTCAAGTAGGCTTAAGTCGTTCGTAAGCTCGCCTAGGTGGCAAAGGCTTTGGCCAAGCTGGTAGTGGGCATGGATGTTTGAGGAATCTATAGAAAGGGCGTGCTCGAGCACTTCTATGGCCTTCTGGTAGTAATCTTCGTCATCGGTGATTTCGCCCCAGAAATCAAGGCTTGAGGCGTAGTTGATAAGCCATACGGGGTTCACATGCTCATGAAGCAATAACCCCTGTTCAAATTTTGCGATCGCTTCTTCAACAAACTTTTTGTCATGCGTGATGTCGGCTAGGTTTAATAGTGCAATTCCCCAGTCATTCCACATATAGCCAAGTCTGCCTACATCGGTCTTGGCAGCGATGGTAAAGGCGCTACAAGCTTCGATCATTAAGTCTAGATCGCCTTCAACTTCAGCAAGCGAGAACTTGGCAACTGCTAAGACGTGCCATGCCATGCCAATGTTTTGGTTTATCGATATAGCCTTTTCAGCGTTTTCTACAGCCATTTCAAAGTAGCTATCATCATCGAAGTAGCGGGCAAGTTCTAGGTTGCTAAGGGCTAAGCTTGCCCAAGTATTGGGTACCTCAGGGCCTTCAATAGTGCCAGTTTCAGCAATCTCTTGTGCACTAATAAGGTACTGAAGCTCATCTTCATTTGCACCAAAGAGCGAAAAGGCTTCAGACATACGTGAAAGTAGGAGTGGCTTATCATCAGCGCAGTTTGCAAGGTGGCTCAGTTTATCAAGGCAGC
>JAYRNE010000407.1:0-1907 GCA_041912355.1 Chlamydiales bacterium | reverse complement strand
TAGCTATAATTATAACCATGAGAAGCGCTAAATGTGAGAAAAGAAATGGGTCGGGCCCCAATCATTTGCTAGCCTTGTTCGCTCATTCGGAAGTATAGTATGTCTATAAAAAGAGGATATTTGGATGAATACGTGCAACGATTTAAATTCTTTTTGTAATTCAATCGGTTTAGGTGAAAGAATAACTTGGAAGGCTGAAAATCAATGTCACTTTTCAAAAGAAAGATTCGATAACGAAACCGCATTATGTATTGCTGATATTTTGCGTGCTGCTCTAGACGTTCCAGAAGTTATATTAGGAGTCTCAACGGATTATTCATATGGAACATATGCTAAGGCTACTAATACAAGAGTTATCATAAGATCTCTTGAGCCCATAAAAAAAATTGAAAGGGCATATGCTGCCTTTATATCTCGCGCTTCAGATGTACAAAACCTTGAATCCTTACTTGCACTGGCAAATAGCGCTCCTCCAGCCGTTCAGGCAACGATCACAAAGAAATCGCCTTGGGTGGCTGAAAAGCTTGAGTCAGTCCATTCTCTATTAAAAAAGGGTCACTTTCTCTACATGAGATACGATCGACTTGGAGGACATTTAGTAGGCCATATTACTCCAGCCGAGGTCCAATTTATTCAGACGCAATGTGCCTTTCCTTAACCAGAATTACTTTTTCAAAGCTGCGTAAGCAAATAGAGTCAATAATCCACCTAATCTGATATGCTAAACCAACAGACTTAAGGAAAATGAAATATGAATGTACAGGCCACTACGACCACACCAACAATCGTCTTCTTTGGGACACCGGGGTCAGGAAAAACGAGTTTTGGACAGATCCTCACTAAGGAGTTTGGATATAACTATTTTTCATTAGGAGACGCTTTGCGATCTCATATAAAACGTGATGATGAAATTGGCAGCCGCTTGCGCTCATTGGCTGAACGTGCACGTAAAGAAAGTCTTGTTCCAGACTCACTGCTACACCATGTAAGAGACTTCACACGTCCGCTCATTGAAAATTTTATCGACGCCTGCCAAAAAGAGAAAAAGCCTTTTATACTCGATAATATTGTTCGAAGCTCACAAGACCTTGAAGATTTAGTAGAACTTGTTGCCAAAAAACAGCTTAACATAGTCGTGCTTCACTTTACAGCGGAAGAAAATGTAATTAAAGAACGCGTAAAAAGTCGCGTTATTTGCAACTCTTGCCGCGCTGTACTTAACACAGCAATCAAGGCCATTAAAGATTCCTCACCATGTCCTCTCTGCCAGCAGCCAATGACAATTCGGGATTTTGATGATAATAAATCACTTGAAATGCGCATAAAGTTTTATCACGATCAGGTTATTCCACTTCTAAAAGAGCTGCAAAAAACTTTTAGAGTGATCACCTATGATACAACATCCATCGCTCCCGGTGAATACCAAAAACTCGCCCACTCGCTTATTCAAAATGGCACATAGGCTGTAAAGCCACTCCAGGTATAATATCTTTAATGCATGCTCAGTATCGGGGGCCTGGCCTCAACATTCCAAGCATAAGCTTAATTTGAAACGGGGGTTATTCGAATGCCCAAATGCCAAGCATGACCCCATCTTCAACAAAACAAAATGAAATAGTAAAATGATATGACGAGTGGAATTTTCCTTGCCAAATACCCCATTAAGGCACAATTATAATTTCCAAAAACATGGATGTACCTATTATGATCTTGCCAACGGTAAGTAGTATATACACGAATGAACAAAAGCCACTCAATTATGCACTAATGAATAAGCTAGAGGAAAGGCTCACTCCAAGATCCGATCGTCAAAGGCCTACAGCTACGGCTTGGGCTGTGGCTACTGTTAATACCACTTCTCTTGTCGCATTAGCCGTTCTCGAAGGGCAGCTGGAAGCTTAAAGAAG
>JAYRNE010000406.1:0-7056 GCA_041912355.1 Chlamydiales bacterium | reverse complement strand
TAAAGGTAACAGGTATGGCAAATGTGGCAGCGCTCCAGTCTTGAACCAAAAGCTGATCTGGCTTTACTGCAGATACGCCTATAAGCACAAAGCCGCCATAAGCCACAAAGAGGCCTATCATTAACGTACGGTTGATGGGATCAATAACCCGTTTGCCAAGGGCAATAATGCTCACTGCCACTACGCTAAAGAGGAGTATACGCATATAATCTGATGTAGCATCGCCAAATAGCTCAATAAGTAAATTACCCCCACCTACCATATAGGCTATTGTAAGGCTGTAAAAGAGAAAGAGGTAGAGTATCCAGGTTGCTATAAGCCCGGGCTTGCCAAGCGTGCGCTTTGCCATACTTAAAATATTAGCTTCACTCTTAAGCCACAGGGCAAGCTCAGCAAATAAAAGCCCAGTAAGCGTCATAAACGCCCAGCAAACTACAAGTACAGCTATTGAGGGAATAAACCCGCTAGGCCCAGTTACAACAGGCAGCGCCAGCATGCCAGCCCCAATAGAAGTGCCCGCCACAATAAGCGTACCACCAAATGTGCGTAATCCAGAAAATTGCATAGGTAAAACATAATACTAGCTTTATGGCTTTAGAAGCAAGTAAGCTTCGCCCTGCTTTGAGGCAAAGCATATCCATTTGTCCTTATTCGTCCTTTCTAGTCCTTTTCGTTTATTTCCAAGTATGATAAGATAACGGTTTGCTACCGAGGAAAAAATGCAGGAAATTCTTTTAAATATCGAATCCAAGGAAATGCGCCTAGCCTTGTTAAAAAATGGCGAACTTCATGACCTCATAGTCGAACGCAAAAAAGAGCGCCAGATTACAGGAAACATCTATAAAGGTCATGTAACAAATATTTTACACAACATACAATCTGCCTTCATAGACATTGGTGAAGGCGAAAATGGCTTTATCCACATCTCTGACATCATCGAAAACACCAAAAAGTTTGAAGAGATGTTCGACATGGACTTTGACCTTGACTACGACATCAGCGCCATCGACACCAACAAAGCCCAAAACATGAAAATTGACCAGGTGCTAAAAGCTGATCAGGCTGTAATTGTGCAGGTAGTAAAGGAGCCAATTGGCACAAAAGGCGCGCGCCTTACCTCCAAAATATCGCTTCCTGGCCGCTACCTCGTGCTCCTTCCAAACTCCCCTCACCGCGGCGTTTCACGAAAAATCGAAGATCGTGGCTTTCGCGATCGTCTTAAAAAAATTATTCGCTCTTTTGAGATGCCCCAGGACATGGGCCTTATCTGCCGAACAGCAAGCCAAAACGCCACAACAGAAATGCTCATTGCCGAAACGCAAGAGCTCATGCAAATCTGGCAAGGCATTATGGAAGGCTTTAAGCAGGCGCCAAGTTCACAGCTACTCTACGAAGAGTCTGACCTTATTAAACGCGCCATCGTTACAGCAGCTGACAAAAAGCTAGACCGCCTTTTAGTTGACGATTATAACGTCTACCAGCAATGTAAGCGCCTTTATGCCCCTTATGAATCGGAACATCCTCTACGCATAGAGTACTACCGCGACAAAGTGCCCATGTTTGAACGCTTTAGCGTGGAAAAAGAGATAGAAAAAAGCCTACGACGTAAAATATGGCTCGCAAGTGGCGGCTACCTCTTTTTTGACCAAACAGAAGCGATGCACACCATCGACGTAAACTCAGGCCGCAGCTCTAACTACAAGACTGAAGATGTTGAAGAAACCCTCGTGCGCATTAACCTAGAAGCTGCCCAAGAAATAGCCCGCCAGCTACGTCTACGCAACATAGGCGGCCTTATCATATGCGACTTTATCGACATGAGATCGCGCAAAAACCAAAGACGAGTGTTAGAACATCTAAAAGACTGCATGAAGGAAGATTCTGCAAAGTGCACAATTCTTGGCATGAGCGAATTTGGCCTTGTAGAGATGACGCGTCAAAGAAGCCGCGGGTCGCTTTCACAGACAATGTTTACCCACTGCCCCTACTGTAATGGATCAGGCCGCGTAAAAAGCCATGAAAGCGTTTCTATAGAAATGGAGCGCGACATCAAAAAGGCAATAAACTGCCAGCAGCAGTTTGCCCTCAAGCTTGTTGTGCACCCACAGCTATATTCTTACCTTTCACAAGGTGATAAGGAGTATTTTCAGGAACTTGCAGAGTCGCTTAATGCCCGCCTAGATTTTGAAGTAAATGATGCTATGCACATTAACGACTATACCTTCTATTCTACCATTAACGCTAAACTGATTGAAGTGTAACCTTGAGCCAATTTTGCGACACCATAAAGGCGCTTTCTGTAAAGATGCGCCTTCCAGAACCCATTATAAACGGCTTTTTAGGCTTTTGTAGAAGCTATGAAGATGCTATAAAGCCAAATCAGCCGCCGACTGAAGCTTTTACGACATTTATCCATGCAGTAGCTAACCAGGTACATTCTCCCTATACGTTTACGCCCTATCATAGTGCCATACGATCGCCAGTAGACTACTACAAGCTTGGCCTCGATTTTATAAGGCCTCTTATAGACTTTGCTAACTCCTCCATAGGCTCACATGCAGCGCTAAACAGCATTCAAGAGGCTGTTAAGAACAAAGAAAACGTAATACTTCTTGCAAACCATCAGACAGAAATAGACCCACAAATCATCAGCCTTTTACTTGAAAAAGAGTACCCACACCTTGCTGAAAATATGATTTTTGTAGCAGGCCACCGCGTTGTTACTGACCCACTAGCAGTGCCTTTAAGCCTTGGAAGAAACCTCATCTGCATCTATTCTAAGCGCCATATGGAAGAGCCACCTGAAAAGAAGGCAGAGAAGATGATGCACAACCAAAAAGCCCTTAAGGTCTTAGAAGAGCTGCTTAACGAAGGCGGAAAGTGCATCTACATAGCCCCAAGTGGCGGACGCGACCGCTGGGATGAAGCTGGCAAAATAGGCCCTGCCCCATTTGATCCCCAGTCAGTTGAGATGTTTTATCTCTTATCTCAAAAGGCAAAAAGACAAACCCATTTTCATTCATTAGCGCTTCTTACCTACTCACTATTACCGCCACCTGCCAAGGTTCTTAAGGCAATTGGTGAAGAGCGATTGACAAACTTTAGCCCTAGCCACCTTGCCTTTAGCCCGAAAATTGACATGGAATCTATTGGCAACGTTGCAAACATCACTGATAAAAAAGAAAAGCGCCAAGCAAGGACCCTTGCTATATGGCAGCAAGTAGTTGACGATTATAATAAATTTTAATTTTATTAAAATAGACAATTAGGTATTATAGAGCTTATTATGGATAATGAACAAAATAAGCTAGATATTATAGATCAAAAGCTTGAAGAGCTTCGCAACCAGATTGAAAAGATGGAAAAGGAGCATGCCGAACTCTTTGCAGATTTAGGCATTGGCCCCCACCAGCTACAAGACTACCTTAACGACCGCACCCGCCACTCCCCCGAAGCCTACGAATTCATCCAGAAAGAGCGTAAGGCTCTGCAAGATGTACTCGATGAGCGGCTAGAAAAAACCCGCGCCAAGTTGCTAAAAAAACACCCCCCTGAGCCCATTGGCGGCCACTGGATCTTTGTGCGCTAATTTTTTTCAGCACAGAGAACACAGAGAACACGGAGAGGTGGGAGAGAAAAGAGAATAGCTTCTTCTATAATTTTACCCTCAACCATTATCAAACCATTCTTTCCAAGGGACAAAGCTTCTCCCCTTCTCTCCGTGTTCTCTGTGATCTCTGTGGTGAATATATGCCAAAAATTGTATTATTGCTGCTTATTTAGGGAGAAAATTAGCCATGAGCCAAACACAAACGAAAGAGACTGCCATTAAGCCAACAAGGCAAGAAGACTACTCAGAATGGTACCAGCAGGTTATTAAGGCTGCTGACTTGGCGGAAAACTCTCCCGTACGGGGCTGTATGGTTATTAAGCCTTGGGGCTGGAGCATATGGGAGCTTATTCGCGATGCTCTTGATAAGCGCATTAAAGAGACAGGCCACCAAAATGCCTACTTTCCCCTCTTTATCCCCCTTAGCTTCTTAGAAAAAGAGGCCCAGCACGTACAGGGCTTTGCTAAAGAGTGCGCAGTTGTAACGCACCATCGCCTTGAAGAAAAAGATGGCAAACTTATTCCCACAGCACCCCTTGAAGAGCCTCTTGTAATACGTCCTACTTCTGAAACAATTATCGGCGATGCTTTTTCACGCTGGGTGCAGTCGTGGCGCGATTTGCCACTACTTGTAAACCAGTGGGCAAACGTTGTTCGCTGGGAACTTCGCCCACGCCTATTTATGAGAACGGCAGAGTTTTTATGGCAAGAGGGCCATACAGTGCATGCTAACGAAAAGGAGGCCCGAGAAGAGACTGAGCGCATGCTTGATGTCTACCGAGAAATTGCTGAAGAGCACCTTGCAATACCTGTAATTTTAGGAGAAAAGAGTGAGGGAGAACGCTTTCCAGGTGCCGTTAACACCTACTGCCTAGAAGCGATGATGCAGGATAGAAAAGCCCTTCAGGCAGGCACCTCACACTACCTTGGCCAAAACTTTTCAAAGGCCTTTAACATACGCTTTGACACAAAAGATGGCGGCCTTGACTATGGCTACACCACCTCCTGGGGCGTTACAACGCGCCTAATTGGCGCTCTTATTATGTGCCATTCTGATGATGATGGCCTGCGCCTTCCACCAAAAGTTGCCCCCTATCATGCTGTCATCGTGCCAATACTCAATAAGCCAGAACGGGCTCAGGAAGTACTCGCCTACGCAGAAAAGCTTAAAGCAGAACTTGCTAAAGAGAGCTTTGAAGGAAGACACATTGTCGCACACATAGACGCGCGCGATCTACGAGGCGGCGAAAAGAACTGGGAATGGATTAAAAAGGGTGTGCCACTACGTATAGAAGTGGGAGCTCGCGATCTTGATAACGGATCGTGCATGGTGGCAAGACGCGACATGGCCCCCTCGCAAAAAACGCCCGTTAATGCAAGTAGCATTGGCAGTGACATTTGCAAAATGCTTGGCGAAATTCAGGCTAACTACTTTAAAGAAGCAAAAGAGCATCAGCAAAAGCACACGCACACCGACATCACAAACTTTGAAGAGCTCACCCGCTTTTTTACCCCAAAAAATGCCGACAAGCCAGAAATTCATGGATGCTTTGTCTTAGCCTAGTGGTGCGGTGATAAATAAACAGAACAAAAGCTTGATGAACTAAAAATAACGATACGCTGCTTACCTCTTAAGCAATCGGGCACTGAAGGCAAGTGTATCTTAACAGGCAAACCTGCGACAATCGACGCTATTTTCGCTAAGGCCTACTAATGGCTCTAATAAGCTTGTAGGTAATGGTATAACGAAATATCGCCTTTGCAAGGCGATTAATTTTGCGCATGCAGCTTTCATTCTGTGCTACCTTGTTTTTCAAAATAGCCTTTGCAGCTCTGCCTACGACCCCTCTTCTTAGCGGCTCAATAAAGACGCGAAAGACCCGGTGCATCACGCGGACGCGGTCGGCTTCCTCAAACTTCATATCCTGTAGGCCCTCTCCAAGAAAATGGGCCTCAAGAGCATTGGCTTTTCTGTTCTTCCAGAATTTTAATTCTAAAGAGGGCTCTATGTGCTGACCGCCTGCAAAAAAGACTATATCACCGGGATGGCGCACGTGAACGACTCTGGGTGCTTTTGTATCTGTTGTATTTTTTTGGAATAACTTATTAATTTTTGTACCCACGCCTGGGGCATTAAACGTATATGTCTCTTCAACATACTCTGGAAAATGGGCTGTAATATGCTGAGCAAGAGCGCCACCAAGGCTGTGGCCGATAAGTATTACTTGTTTACCTTCATCATCAAACTCTTTTAACACTCCTTCAATGATATGTTTCGCCCTTTTAAAAGAGTGGCTGCCTATATTATTTGCCAAATCATCGATGAGATTATGTTTACGTGATGGGTCCGTTGCGCGACAGCACATAATAGGGGGCTTTCCTTCAGCCTCAAAAATAGCAATAAACAACTCACGTTCACCCTCAATAATTTGTGTTACTTTATAATCAGAATGACCTTTTAAAACGTGCCCTATATCTATTGGCTTAGTGCGACTATTAATGACTTTAGTGCACTCAGCATAAAGCCCCAATTTCTCTATTTCCTTGTTTGGATCAAGTGTCATATTCCCGCACCCCTACACCGCCATTTTTTCTAATTTTCATTATATCACATTACCCATTTCCTAGGCAAAAAGCGTCATGCCAACACCTCCCACCTCAAGCCTCCCCCTATCGCAGACCCCCCACCACGCAAACGCCTAACTACAAGACACCTATGGCAACGCCTGCATTTGAAACTGAAGGCCTCTAATATATCCTAAAAACCGCCCTAGGCACATCGTCATACCTTATTAGGGCAACGCCTGTATTTGAGGCTGAAGGCCTCTAATATATCATAAAAACTGCCCTAGGCATAAAGTCATACCTTGTTAGGGCAACGCCTGTATTTGAGGCTGAAGGCCTCTAATATATCATAAAAACTGCCCTAGGCATAAAGTCATACCTTGTTAGGGCAACGCCTGTATTTGAGGCTGAAGGCCTCTAATATATTAGCCTAGGGCAACGCCCTAGGTTAGAGGCACAAATAAATTGGCAGGCTGAAGGCCTGCGTTATTGTAAGCACTGAAAGTGCGATATATAATTATATGCTAATACACTTCATGCCAAAAATCGCGCCTACAGCGCTCTCTATAACTCGAGGCCTTCAGCCTGCCAAAATACTACACTACCCTATACCTAGGGCGTTGCCCTAGGCTATTATAACGCAGGCCTTCAGCCTGCCTATACTACACCGCCCTATCCACCTAGGGCGTTGCCCTAGGCTAATATAACCCAGCCCTTCAGGCTGGTCCAATGGCACCCCCCTGTCGAAGGCTGAAATCTTGCAATATATCCTAAAAACCGCCCTAGGCACATCGTCATACCTTATTAGGGCAACGCCTGTATTTGAGGCTGAAGGCCTCTAATATATCATAAAAACTGCCCTAGGCATAAAGTCATACCTT
>JAYRNE010000405.1:0-2146 GCA_041912355.1 Chlamydiales bacterium | reverse complement strand
CTAGGGAAATTTCCAAATATATTGGTCGCAAAGCTCATGATTTGGGAGCCGAGCCACGAACCCATGAAGATGAGGGTGAGGGTAACGGCTACAAGCTTCACCACGAAGGGGAGGGTCTGTTCTTGAATTTGGGTTGCGGCCTGGAAAATAGCAACTATGGTGCCCAAAAACATACTAATTAATACAGGCGGCGCAGAGAGGATGAGGATGAGCAATAGGCCCTGGTAGGCAAGGGCTACAATCTGGCTTGTAAACATAAATGAGTAAACTCGTTATTTAATTATTTAATACCAAACTCTTTTATTTCCCGCTAGCGGAATGTTGCCACAAGGCCCTCAATCAAGAGCGTCCAGCCGTCAAGCATTACAAGTAAAAAGAGCTTCAGCGGCATAGATATCGTTACAGGCGAAAGCATCATCATACCCATTGCAAGCAGAATGTTCGATACAACAAGGTCTATCACAAAGAATGGAATGTAGATTAATACCCCTATTTCAAAAGCTGACTTTAGCTGCGTGGTGATGAAGGAAGGAACTAAGATAATAAAGTCATCGGGCTTTAAATCGGCCTTATAATCATCTGGCAGCAAGCGGTAGACCGTTCTAAAGAATATGCGGTGGTGTTTGACAAGTGAATTTGTGCGTAAAAAGTCTCTAAGTGGCTCACGAGCTGCTGCTGCTACCTCAAGTACATACTGGGCGCTATCTGTTGAAAAAAGTGTCTCTGGTACATTTTGGCGAGCAAGAACGCCTTGAGCTGCGTCGTACATCTTCACACCCGTTGGGTACATCACGTAGATGCTTAGCAAAAAGGCAACACCGTTGATAACCTGGTTCGGAGGTGCCTGCTGCACACCAAGAGCGTTACGTAAGAGCGATAGCACCACCACAATCTTCACAAACGATGTGAGGATCATCACAATAAATGGCATAAGCGACATGAAGGCAATTGCCGCTGTTTGCGTGATAAGCGATGGTCGAGAAAGGGTCGTAAAGTTTGAAATCTGGTTTGGAAGCGGTGTTAGCTGAGTTTTTACGGGCGCTGTAAATGTTGGATTAGGAGTGCTCGTTGTTGAAATAGCACTTAATGCCGAAATGCACGAGAGTAAAACCGCTACAAGAATGAGGCCAAAGAAGAGGCGTGACTTTGATGCGGTAGCAAAATATGAAGAAATACTATTCATGAAGCAGGTTTCCTTAGGGTGTCGGCAAGGGCTTCAAAGGCAGCTTCTAGGTTTCTCCAGCGGTCTTTTAGGCGGGCATTGATGATGCCGCCTTCAGTTTCGATGATGCAGCCACCTTGTTCTACGTCATCCCGCTCGCGTATAGAGAGTGACTCAAGGTTTTCGAAGATGTCTTTAAGTTTGCTTTTGCTGTGTTCAAGAAGTTCAAGGTCGTTTTTATTTACGTAAATAACAATGCGCTTATGCTGTGATACTGATCGAAGCGCGTTAGAAACGATGTCTAAGATCGCAGCAGGCTGTAGGGCAAGCTCTGAGGAGACAATTTTTTTAGCAGCTTTTAAAGATATTGGCATTACAAGCTTCTGCATTTCGCCTTGCACCCTGCCAATTTCTTCTTCCATCTTGCGCAGCTGCTCGGTCCACTCCTGATAGCCTTTTTGGAACCCTTCTACATAGGCCTGCTCTTTGATGGCTTCACATTCACTAATAACCTGTTTGCGGTATTTTTCAGCTTCATCCCCAATGGCTTTAAGCACCTCTTCGCCGGTAAGGAGCTTGCTCACATCCTCTTGAGGAATCACTTTTTTGTTTGTTGCCTGCTTTATGACATCGCCATAGATGAGGCTGAAGTATTTTTTGCTTTTTGTTGTCACGGCGCCGTATCTGTTTTTAGAAATTGTAAAACATTCTGTACTTGAAGAAGCGCCTCGCGCGTTTCTTTTGGTACTTCCTCTTTCTTTATATGATTTTCCAAGTATTTTGCACGGCTAAAATCAAAAGCATGCAGAATATGCCATATAAAATCGCTACTTGACCCTGAAAGTGCAAGACTTAATCGCTGCAGGCCGAAGGTGTGCAGTATTTTTGGAAATTTATTACCCTCTTTCAAAAGTTCACGCACTGAAATTTTTCGAGCTTCTTGTCGGGACTTTTGGCGTAGAAGGACGCCGAGGTAGCGCTGTT
>JAYRNE010000404.1:0-2090 GCA_041912355.1 Chlamydiales bacterium | reverse complement strand
CTTGTCGGGTAGTAGTTTTTATTACCTCAATAAGGTTCATACATGCTCTTGCTTTGAAAGCAGCACTTGGGTGCTGGATCAAAAGTACACTCGATCGAAGGAGTGGGACTTTTGGGGCTAAATTGTCAAGTAAACCAAGTACCTCTCTTGAACTTTCTGGTGTGTCATCTGGCAGGCAAGTGAGTACGACTTCTAGGAGTTTAGTACATACTTCAACGTCACTAAAATGGGTGCAGGCAGTATGGACTGCTTTTGTAACGATATAGCAATTAAAAGGCAGATGCGGTTTAAGGTAAACCAGCTGGCCCAAAAGATGCATAAGTAAGTGATTGGGCATAGCACTTGTAGCAAACGCTAAAACTTCAAAGAAGAGCTCTGGGCTATTTTTTATATTGCATAGAGCAAGCTCTAGTAGCCGCTCTTCAGAGGTGTCTCTTTTTGCAAGCGCTAGGACAATTCTGGCGTATCTTTCGGGGAATATACTTGCATTATTGCGGCAGAACGCAAAAACCCGCTCGAGATATTCAAATTGCTCCCTAATAACCATGCCTTCGCACCAAAGTAGCAGCTCTTCTGCATGGGAGCTCGATAGGGTGTTGCAAGATTCCAAAAGTTCAACAGCGTCTTTTTGGAGCTCAAGCTGCACAAGCTTTTCAACAAGTAGCCAGGGGTCAATACCCCATGATTGAACAAGTGGCCTGATAGCATTTGCAAGCTGGAGGTAAATAGCTGCAACATCAGCCTGAAAGGCTGCTCTAAACGCCATCTTCGCCACCACGAGCCTGCGATCTAGGCTGTTTGACTGACAGCAAATATAGGATAAATATACCCATGAAAGGTATTCAGGATCATCGGCAAAGAGTGCCGCAAATTTCTTATGGGTAATTAAGTAGTAAAAGGAATCCAGGCTTCGAGACTTTAGTGAGATTACTTTTTTTATCACGCTTGCCGATGCGCCCTTTTTCAAGAGATGCACCCCGATTTGGGTCTCTTTTATGCATTCATCATAAAATTCATCCCGCTCTACAAGTGTTGGCCAATGGTCTACAAGCTCGAGCTCAGCCTCTTCGGTCAGCTTTTTGTCGACAAGGTAGTGTAAGGTGTCTATATGTGTAGGGGCAATGCTAACAAAGAGTGGATAAAGATCCTCTTTTGCTTTGGGTGTTCTGGCAGCAATTTCACCTACAGAATATCGTGACAACAAAATGTGAAATAGATGGGTCGCTATCTCCTCTTCTCCTCGCGAAATAGCGTCTGCCAGCATGGTAAAAGCGGCCTCTACTGAATGCTCAGTATAAAGACGAGAAGCTAGATGCCGTGGAAGATATACCCGATAGGCCGAAGTAAGAGTTTCACATGAAAGAGAAAATGTACTTAAAAGCGAAAATCCCACCGAGCTAACTAGGCAGCTTTGGCTTTTGAGCAGGGTAAAAAGTGGGGCGTGCAGCTCTAACGCATAGGCTTGATCAGTTTTGGCAGCAGTAAGGGTTGGTAAAAGCATTTGATACAGCGGTATCATGCTGTCACAGTTACAGCGGCTGCAACATGGTATTGCCTTATAGAGCATTTCACTAAAGAAGAGAGTGTGGTTTCCAAACTGCAGTGCATTATAGCCGGAGTAGGTTCGTTCAGAATGTACATGGGCTGTTATCTGTAGTAGGGAAGAAACTACCTTGAAGGGAAGTTTTTCCTCTACAATCAGCCGAACAAGTTCGTGAAGAGCATCTGGGTTACATAGGTATGATCGGAATACAGGCTGTAGTAGTGTAAGGGTATTTATGGCTTCTTCATCAGAAACAGCAAAGAAGAGACAAAGTTGGAAGGCTATTGCAATAAGCTCTGAGGGGTCTTCAGTCTTAAATCTTTCTCTGTAGCTCGCAACTTGCGCGGCGATTTTACTTGAAACTTCATCATCGTCCTGAGCGGAATATAAAAATAGATCAGCTTTTCCGTTTAGCTCTTCCGTTGGTACATCGCAGCCGTTTATGTAGTCTGCCACTAACTCCACAAAGAGAGGTTTGTGATCTGTAAGAACCATTTGTTTAAATGATTCAACAAATGCTTCATAAGATTTAGAAACATTTTTAGTT
>JAYRNE010000403.1:0-3004 GCA_041912355.1 Chlamydiales bacterium | reverse complement strand
GAACTTTTTAAAGAGTATGAGGTCTTGGCGATTCATCTCAGCAGGCGAATCTGGCGGAAAAAAGTCATAGCCGCGTTCGCGTTTGAACCTATCCTGTGCAACGCTTAAGGCAACGGCTATTCCCGTGCGGTCGCAGCCGCTCATACACTGCTTGCCATTTGATAAATTAAGTTCGCCTATAAGGAAGTTTCGGTATATTTCGATATCTGCAGCATGAAGTTCATATTCAGCTTCTGGCTTTAGCGAAACCTTCCCCTTATGAGGCAGCTGAGAAAAGCTTACTGCATAAAGCGCCTTCCAAAGAGGGCCTTTTTGCTCGCGTATAAAGTTAGCTACTGCTTGCTGGTATTCTTGAAATAGTGGGCCAGAAAAGGCTTTTTCATGGAGCGAGACAGCATCAAAGTCTATCATACCATTTTTCTTAAGGGGTAGCTTTGCCTCGGTAGCAAGCCTTTGAGAGGCATTTATAAGCTCCACCGAAGGAGAGATGCCCTCTTTTTCCATAGCACGGGCAAGAAGTTCTTGGTTGCCGATAAAGCTAACAGTTCTGCCATAGTCTAGGGCCGCTTCACTTAAGGCAACTGTTTTATCTCCAATCTTAAAGCCCTTTACTAAGGGTGAAAAAATCTGGTTGTTGAGTATAGGCCTTTTAAGGACTATCTCGACGCCATTTACGTTGATGCGAACTCCCTCTGGCGGCCACTCTTGAACAGCCTTTACAAGGTTATCAAGAAGGCCAGGCTCAGCAAGTTTTAGTATAGAGTGGTCAAGATAGGAAGTAATGACGTGCTGAAAGGTATAGCTACCATCAGAGTTAGGGGTAAAGCCAGAGGGATGAGAGGTTTTAAGCTGTTCAACACATGCTGCGATCACACACTCTTTAAGACGGGCTGAATCGTCAGTCCTTCCAGATCGCGTCAGAAGGCATTTTGATGGCAAACCTGCTTCGTGTATATGAATGGCACCTAGGTTATTGGCATGGGCATCAAACTCACACGTACCCTTCTTCACCTTGTTGCGATCACCCTCGCTAGACCAGGCCTTATCAGCAACAAATAGCTCATCGATACGTCCAGGATGATCTCCAATCGATTTTACTCCCTTTTCAAAGCGCTGAACGTAAGTGCACGTTTCAGTTTCAAGCACCTGGGGCGTTCTTGTGAGGTTATGGAGTATGAAGAGCCTTAGCTCTTGCATACATTTTCGCACCTCTCGTTTTGAGACGCGCTTATCATTGCCAGTAAGCTCCATAGTAGAAATGCCATGCACAGCATCTCTTAGAGCTTCGTTACCATACTCTTGAAGCACATCGTTTAGCGTTCTTTCGTCTATAGAATCTGGCAGTTTGCCTTCATGGACATCTCGAAGAGCTATATGGCCATGCTGGATGAGCCTTATAGCAGCCTCTCTCTGAACAGCAAGAGGAAATTTTCGTAGCCTTGCCATAAGGGCTTTTTGATACTCGGCAGTTTGAGCGTGCTGGTCGTGAATTTCCTGAAGGTTCGTTTTGTAGTCTACATCTTGAGCTTCTGGGTTTGCAACTGGCCTAAAGGCAAGCTGAGAGACGACCTCTCCTCCCTCAGTGCGCTCAACAGTCGCTCTTTCAGCAGTAAAGGTGATGCGGAACTTTGGCCTAGGGGTGCCTTGTACGATGGTGATGGGTTGGCCAAGAGTCTCTCTGAGTGAAGCTTCGCTAAAAAACTTTATGAGTAAACTTTGGGCCCTATCTAGTAGTTCTTCGCTTGAGATAACGTCATTGCCAATTTTTACGCGAAACTTCCTGTCGCCAATACAGATAAGGCCATTTTCAACCTTAACCTCTATTGGCTCATAGTTTGGCTGTGAGGAAATCGGATGTATATCGCCGCTCGCCATGTCTTATCCTAAAATCGCGCTTAAACTTAATTCTAGCACAAAGACCCTAATTAGTAAAACAAATTTTAATTAGTAGGGTTTTTTGATCTTAATGCCAGGCTATTTTTGAGCAAATTTGACCGGGTGTTCGCCTTATATTCACCCAAAAGATGATGCTGTTTTTCCAGCGGTAGCTGGAGGACTGCTTTAGCCCCGTGTGGAACAAAAGGCCGGTAGGCCTGTAGTGGAACGCGGGGTTCGGATGCACCCATAGATAGGGAGCTGCGGTAGCAGCGAAACTAAGCCCAAGCCATAGCCTTAAAGTAGGGCAAACAGTACTCGATTTTACTTAAGCCTAGAGCGAAAGATCTTTATGGTAGCGCCAAATTTAGGATCGCTAATGGTGACGAGGTTCGAGGTTATGGAGGTGATTTTGCTGCTGTCACTTTTCATTGGACCAGCCTTTGTGGCAGGAGCTTTATCATCTTGAACTTCAGGTAGCGAATCTAGCGCCCCTTCTAAGCCGGGGTTTAGAATTTCATTGCGGCCCTTTTGGGTAAACCAGCGGTGCCATATTACTCCCGCCTTATCAATCGTAAAGGTAAAGACCCCAACTCTTACTTCCCCATCCATCTCAATCTGGCCAATAAGCTGCAGGCGCCTCTTGGCATTAAACTGGCTAAGAATTGCCTGTTTTTTAGTGCCCGTAGCCTCACCCAAACAGCTATCAACAGCAAGAGCAAAGGCATGTTCTACACGAATCCAGAGCTTTGTTCGGACGGAAAAATAGCCATTTCTATATTTTTCTATTTTCACAAATGGATCATCGGGTGAGCCACCTGGAGCCCACCAGTCACTCACGCGCGTGGCATATTGATACTGGGGCGAAGGGGCAAGGGGTTTTGGTGGCACTATTGCCCGCACAAAAACTGGCATAGATTTTGGCGCCGAAGGAGGTGTCGGCTCGACTACTTGTAACACTTCAACGGACTTTGCAAGCTCCTCTACTGCATCGGCAGTTGGCGACGATCCCCGCGATGTCGGAACACTCGGCGGTGTCTGTGGGCGTGGCGCTTTTTGTGGAGCAATGCGTCGCGGCGCAATTTTAGGAAGTACAAAGCCGTAACCTTTATCATCTTTCGTATCGGGT
>JAYRNE010000402.1:0-4382 GCA_041912355.1 Chlamydiales bacterium | reverse complement strand
GCAAAAAGTTTTGAATAGGGTTGAAGAAATTTTGATTATTTTGTATAGCAGGGAATATGACAGTTTTGGAAATTTTTTTGCATCTTTTGGGCTTTCCTGATGTTACTCACCTTCTTGCAAGGATTTGGGGTATACTGTGCGTTGCCTTTTTTACTGGCATTTTATGTAACAGACAAAAATTTGTCGGTTTTTTAAGTGTGCTTGATAGTCAGTATATTGCCATCGTTTTATCAGGGATGTTGGCACTTGTTGGAGGGTCAGTAAGCATTATTTTTCATACTGCATGGAGTGCAAACTTTCTCTCATTTATAACACTTTTAGGCTGGCTTAGCTTTGCCTATGGTGTTTTAGCAGTTATATTTCCTCAGTCTATTTGCTGGATGGGCAAAAAGGTAGTAAGTCTTCCTCCACTATTTTTAACCATTATCTCTATTTTTTTTATAGTTGGTGGGGCGTTGCTCTTTTACAAGGGTCTTGAGGATACCAAGAGATATGTCTACACAGCCCCTCCTCCCGAGCTATCGATGATAGAACCTATTGTAAAATGATTTGAGTAATGCATCCTATTGTGCGTTGACAATATCTATAAAAATGAACTATCTTGAGCGGCATGAATACGTGCCAAACTTTAAATTATTATTGTAAGGAAATTGGTTTAGGTGGGCTTTTAGAATGGCAATTCCTAGATCAATCTTATGTTAGTAAAAAACGGTTTGACGAGGTGCTGGCCGTCTATGTTGCGGAGATTTTACGTGCTGCTTTTGATGTTAAAAAAGAGCTAATCAGTGTCTCAATTGACTACGCATATGGAACAGATGTACTTGCTCGCAACACAAAAGTAGTTATAAAATCAATTGTGCCTTCTTGGGAAAAAATTCAAAGCGCATTTGCTGCATTCAAAAGAGAGGCAGCAAAAGCACAAGAAGTTAAGTCGTTTCTAGAATCGGTCCATAGAGCGCCCGCAAACGCTTGGGCAACCATTACTGAAGAATTTCTTTGGGCGTCCTGGACCCTAAAGTCAGTGACACCTCTTTTAAAAAGTGGACACTATCTTCTTAGGGTCTACGATGAAAATAAAGTGGCAAGAGTTGTGCATCTCACTCCAGGTCGCCTCCAATTTATCCAGAAGGAAATGCAAAAGGCCTCTACTTCAAATTAGGCCTTGGCTGATGACGTCTCTTTCATTTACCGGATTTTATACGGTAGTTAGTAAATGCAGCTCCTTTTATGCTTTTTAGAAATAATAGGGAGTAAAGAGATGAGTTCACCAATTGCTATGCAAACTATAAGCTACCAAAATAGTCAGAATCCTCCATCTGAGCGTGCAGAGAGGGAATTTCGAGCGCGAGAGCGCTGTTCAAAAATTTACCGTGTTGTAGGGGGAGTTTTTGTTGGTATTGGAGTCGCAGGAATGACTATAGTACCCGCAGTTGCAAAATCAGTTTCTGATGATGGGTTAGTGATGATTGGGGTTCCTTCCATGGTAATCGGTTTAATCACTGCTATGTTTGGCGGGTGGTTGGCTATTAGTGAATGTGAGTGTTCACAGAGTAGCGAACGTGATATGTTCGTTGTCTGATTCTCCAAGAGGCTTTTTAATTAATTCATTTTACTGAAAGCCTCCTAGATGTTCACCCCTGATCCGTGGCGTTTCTTTTAGGGAAGTTTAAGATGCGGGCGTATTCGACCAGGAGTCAAGCTGCTTTTTGAGTGTGGCGATGGCATTAGCATCTGATTTATCCCGCATGGCGTCTAAAATCTGCTGGGTTTTTTCCGAGTTTTCTTGATCATCAAGATACCAAGAGACCTCTTTTGTCTTGCCATTGATTACAAGACTTGCTGCCATGCACTCGTTGAAGGTGTGTTGGTATTCCTCTTTTGGGCCATATTTGCCTGCGCGCCATTCTTTTGCAAATTGTTCATCTAGGCTTCCGGATGCTGCAAGTTTTGCTAAAATAAAGCCAATGATTTTTTTTTGCCAATCCTTGCTTTTGGGGCCGCTTGCTTCTAGGGTGTTGATTGCACGTAATATGGCTAGCCATTCTTGTTTATTTGCTTGTACATCAGCTACAGAGATATGTGTTTTTTCTTTTAGACATTCTGCTAAAGCAACTGCTTGCTGAGCATCAGCTAAACCATTTGCGTTGTCGATATAATGCAAAATATTAGTGGTTGAAAACGTAGCAAGTTCCTTTGGTTTTATGGTGTTCAAGAGCGTTGCTTTTAGCTGTTCATTCCCTTCAATAGTGCTTTCCATATAAGTTTTTGCTTTTTGCAGGTCATCAACTTTAACGCGAAGAGGGCCTGTTGCTTTTTTAAATGCCCGAGCGACTAAGCCTGATTTTGGTTGCATGCGTTTTGCATTTTTTAACTTGGTGAGTATGGCGTCGGCTTCTTTAGCGGTCATCGGGCTATTTTCTTTTTGTGAAGCAATTTGGCTTAAATTAATCATAAGTGCTTTGACTTTAGAGCGCTCGTCAGGCGTAAGATTCTTTAAGTTTGGCTGAGACTCTAGCCAAAGATATTTTCCCAAAGATAAAGCCGCATGCATATCTGGATCCATAAAACCTCACTATTTAACTTGTAAATAGCAGCGTTTAGGGCAATTGTCAAATGGTTTAGTTAGACTATGACCGTTACGTTGACACCATTCTGTCTAAAGCCCTATACTCAATCCCCATATATTCATAACCATATAGATAAGGACAAATTCACATGGCAAGCTTCGCACCAGTACAACCGCATACATGTACAATAATGACAGAACCTCAATTGTTTACAGATGCCGCCTCCCCAGCATGCATAAGCACACTCGTATCTCTTTTGGCAAGTGGCGACATTTACTGCCCAGAAACTACTCTCCGTTGCCTTGCTAGACATGGCCATTCAGAAGCGTGTGTAAAAGATCTTACTAACGAAGATCTTGCCGATTATGTAAGGCGAACTCAAGCTTGCTTCATCAAATCGCTACTCGCACATCAGTGGGATGCTCCGATGGTAAAAGACCTTATTGGTGCAATACCGCCTGCAAGTAAAGAGGCATTGCGCTTTTTGGTAGATATACCAGAAAAGAGGCGTGCTCAAATAAATCCAATTGCCCTTTTCTTTGGTCAAAAAGAGACTTCTCCTTCAGATTTAGCCCTATTTAAGGCATGTCTGAAGACGAAAGATCCAGAACTTGTTGCCGCGGCATTTAATGCTCACCCGAAAGATCGCTCTATAACTGATGTCATAGGAGTTTCAATACTTACTATGACTCAGCTTTCAATCGATTCGCAAGAAGAGAGTGAAAAAGACATTGCCTTAGCAACAAAACTTTATGAATGTCTTTCTGAAATTGTGCATGATACGTCTCGTAAGCTTTTAAAGAGTTGTCTTGATGAGGGCTGTCGCATTGCAAGACAGTTTAGAGAAGAGGCTGGAGCAAAACTGGCCTTTGCAGTTTCTAAAAAAGAAGTAGTGGAAGCAGATCCTGCTCTTTACACCCATATCCGTGCTCTTTGTGAATCTACCGACCATTTTGTTACCTGGAAGAGCATCCCTGAAGAGCTTATAAAGGAGTATGCCCTTTCAATTGCTTGCGTGCTCAGTCGAGTGGCAGTTCCTTTCATAGAGTCTCGTGAGATTGAAAAGAGTTCAATACTTGCCTGCTCAAAGGAGTTATATGTACATATTCACGCAATTGAAGATGAGGAAACGCGTGAAATCGTAAGCAGTGCGCTACTCTTGCCGGAAATTAAAGAGAAGCAAAACGTAGAGGAATTTCAGTAAAGCTTATAGCTGAGGGATGTCTATGGGAGGGATGGGGCGCGTTATCTCGGTTGATTAGGCAGGTGTGCATGGCGCTTTTCGTTGCAGCATCTAGTTCTAGAACGACATCAGATAAAAAAAGGACCTTTTGGCCTGGTAGGCCAATAGCATCTAAAATTGCTTTATATGAGGTGGGCTCTTTTTTGGGGCCTACTTTGGTGTCAAAGTAGCCCTTAAAAAGGGGCCTCATATCGCCAAAAATAGAGTGCTGAAAGAGGAGCTTTTGGGCATGATCTGAGCCTGAGGAGTAGATGTAGAGGTCGATTCCCTCTTCATGCCAACGTTTAAGGGTTGCGTAGGCATCTTCATAGACGTGTGCTTTAAATTGCCCCTCTTGAAACCCTTCTTGCCAAATGTATCCCTGTATGGTCTTTAAGGGGCCAATCTTCATGTCAGCGTCAATCCAGCTGATGAGCTGCTGGGTTATGCTGGCAAGATCTCCACCTGGCAGAATTTCTTCCATCGCCGCTTTAATTTCTGGCTTTTTATGGTTAGCCTGTAAAAAATTGGCCATCTTGGCGCGAGAGTAGGGAAAAAGCACCTTGTGGACAAACTGAATGTCTGTTGTTGTG
>JAYRNE010000401.1:0-5049 GCA_041912355.1 Chlamydiales bacterium | reverse complement strand
TTGGGCCCAAGAACTTATTGAAAAGCTTATATAAAAGAGAGGTACCTATGGCTGTCCCACTACCACCAGGATCAGTACCAGCACCAGCACCAGATCCAGCTTTAACATCCCCATTTGTCACACCGGGACAACCTCCTGGACCGCCAGTATCCTCTTCTGGCCAACCTCCTAGTCCTCCTCAGCCAGCTCCACCACTAGACCCCAACATTACCATTCAGCAAAAAAATGTTAAAACGCAACCAACTAAATCTGCAACGGTCTTGTGCGGATTTGTAATAGCAGTAAAGGTGCTTTTGTATTTGCCTTTAAGTCCCTTTATTCTCGCAGGTACTTTAGGGTATTGGCTAGGCTACGGAAATAGCCACGGTAGAGGGGATGCCACTATGCGTGATTTTATGGAGATGACAAGTTCCATTTGGACTTCGGTTCAAGACTTACAGCGCATTCGCGAGCAAGCAGCAGCAAGTAGCCAAAAATCGACCCCTCAGCCTTCGCCTCAGCCTCTACCTCCGGCACCTAGCGCAAACTCCTCTTCAAGCTCTTCAGTTTCTTCGAATTCTCATCCATCTCCAGCTCCAGGAGTACCAGAAACCGAAGAAGAAAAGCGTAGGCGATTAGCTGGATCAGGTCATTCATCTTCGCCAGCTCCGCCGTCGCCGACGCCAGAACCGCCTATTCATCTTGACGAAGTGCTTTAATGTTTTTCGGCTAAGTAAGGCGTTTTGTTGTCCTTTTCGCCTCTACCTCTTTGACATAAATTCCCCATTATGTAAAATCACGAGGAATAATAATAACTTGATATAATTATAATAATAAATTATAAGGAGGGCGAGGGGTAAAAGGGGAGAATATGCCATGGAACTAACATTTGGCGCATCAAGCGTTCCTTCTATGCAGGCTATTTCTGAGGCAAAGGATGTTCAATTGCCCACGAAGCAGTCCACCCAGCTTCCACGCTCTTTAGAGCTTACAGCTCTCGTAGCAAGATCTATCTTGTTTAATTCCACCCATTCTCCTATTGTAGTGCGCTTTGTGGTGGTGCCAAAGCCGCGAACCACATGCCAAGATCGCGAAGAGCGAAATATCCGCGACCTACTAAAAAGGGTGAAAATTTCCAAAAGTGAAGCCACACAAAACCAAACCAAAAACCAGTAAAGTAGCTATATTAGGCGCCGGCATTTGTGGCCTTGCTCTTGCATACTACTTACAAAAGCGTTTTGGCAAATCCTTAGACATCACTATCTTTGAAGCAAAAGAGAGAGTTGGCGGCTGGCTAAAAACGAACAGTGTAGAGGGCGCTATTTTTGAATGCGGCCCAAGAACTTTGCGAGAGACCTCTTGTGAGCTTTTTCAGCTTATACAAGAGCTTGGCCTTGAAGAAGAGATCGAGGTTACATCAACTGATGCTAAAATGCGCTATATTGTGCATCATGGCAAACTAGAGCCACTTCCCTATAGCCTTGCCTCTTTATTTGGTACAACGCTTGGAAGGCGCCTACTTATGGCACTTTTTAAGGAGCCCTTTAGCTCAAAGTGCCAAGGGGATGATGAGAGTGTTCAGAGTTTTTTTTCTAGGCGAATTGGAAAGAGAGCAGCATCGATCTTTGTAGATGCTCTATCGGCAGGTATCTATGCGGCAAGCCCTAAAAGCCTCTCTATGCGATCTTGCTTTAGCACTTTTTGGGAAAAAGAGCAGCAGCATGGTTCATTAGTAAAAGCAGCCCTCTTTTCAAAAAAATCTCACCCTATTCGCTCCTTTACTTTTAAAGAGGGCATAGAATCGCTGCCAAAAAGGCTCCAAAAAGCCCTGCAAGTGAACATTCTCCTTAATCAGAGGGTGAGTCTTATTCAGGAAAAAGGTGGCAAAGTACTAGTAGATGACCAAGAGTTTGACCACCTCTTTTCAACAATTAGCCCAGGGCAGTTTTCTAAAATGTTGCCAGAGGCACATTTTATGAAGCCTCTATTAGAGATACCTGCTACTTCAGTAGTAACAGTTTCTGTAGCCTATAAACGAGCTCTTGATATTCCACCTGCTTTTGGCTTTTTATGTCCTGAACATGAAGATAGCCTTCTTTTAGGGATTGTCTTTGACTCAAGCCTCTTTCCCCAGCAAAATGGCCCCTATGCAACGCGCCTTTCGCTTATGTTTGGTGGCACGCGATGCCCTGAACTAGTTGCCTATAGCGATGAAGTGGTGTTTACGCTATGTCAAGAGCGTCTGCAAAAGTATTTGGGAATCTCACAAATTCCTGATTATCAAAATATTATGCGGGCGCCAAATGCGATTTGCCGGTATCCCGTGGGGCACTGGCGCACCGTGGAACAGTTGCAAAAGAGCAATGGACCCATAACCCTTTTAGGCAGCGGGCTTTATGGTGTTAGTGTGGGGGATAGTGTGACGTCGGCGTATAAAACAGCTAATAGCTTTGCCTCAAAATAAAAGGACCAAAAGGACAGTTAGGGCCTAGAGTCTTTTAACTGCATGCTGTGTAAACCGTCGGGCACGGGCTCGGGCACGGGCACGAGTGCATGAAGTCAAAGGTGGTACACGTGGCCTTGGCCAATAAAAGCATTTCAGCGCTCGTGCCCGTGCCCGTGCCCGAATGTTTTGCATCCTGTGTGTTAAGCAAAACATCCGGTTACGGTCTCGGTCTCGGAAATTTTCATTTACGAAAATACTCTCCTCCCACTAATGTCAGCTTTAGGTATACTCTACATTTTACACGGGAAAAATAACGATGTTTGATAAATTCACCAATCGCGCAAAACAGGTCATAAAGCTCGCCAAGAAAGAGGCGCAGCGTATGAATCACAACTACTTGGGAACAGAGCACATCCTCTTGGGCCTCTTAAAACTTGGCCAGGGCATAGCTGTGAATGTCCTTCGCAATATGAATATCGACTATGACACAGTCCGTATCGAGGTTGAAAAGCTAGTAGGCTTTGGGCCTGAGATACAGCTCTATGGTGACCCTGCTCTCACAGGCAAAGTGAAAAAGGTTATTGAGTATGCTAACGAAGAAGCAACAAACTTAAATCATAACTATGTAGGAACTGAGCATCTTCTCTTGGGCCTCCTCCGCCAAACAGATGGCGTTGCCGCACAGGTACTTGAGAACCTGAATGTCAACCTAAAAGAGGTTCGTAAAGAGGTTTTAAAGGAGCTTGAAAGCTTTAACCTTCAGCTTCCGCCAACAGCGGGCGCTGGCGCTGGTACAAGTGGTATCACAGGAGCACAAGAGCGTCCTCAGGGCAAGCAGTCCTTTGAAAAAGGCTATACAGCACCTTCTCAAGGCGCTCAAGGCGATAAGTTGCCAGCTCTACGAGCCTATGGGCTTGACCTAACAGAGCTTTGCCGTGAAGGTAAGCTCGATCCTGTTATTGGAAGAAAAGACGAAGTAGAGCGCCTTATCTTAATACTATGCCGCCGCAGAAAAAATAACCCAGTACTCGTTGGAGAAGCTGGCGTTGGTAAAACGGCAATTGTTGAAGGGCTTGCACATGCCATTGTAAATGGTGAAGTGCCCGATATTCTTCGTAAGAAAAAGCTTATAAGTCTTGACCTTGCTCTTATGATTGCAGGTACTAAGTATCGCGGCCAGTTTGAAGAGCGCATAAAAGCGGCGATGGATGAAATTCGCAAAAACGGCAACATCATCCTCTTTATCGATGAGCTTCACACTATTGTAGGGGCAGGAGCCGCTGAAGGTGCAATTGACGCTTCAAACATCCTAAAGCCAGCACTATCGCGCGGAGAAGTGCAGTGTATTGGCGCTACTACAATCGATGAATACCGCAAGCACATCGAAAAAGACCCAGCACTAGAACGACGTTTTCAGAAGATCTTTGTAGCACCTCCAAGTGTTCCAGATACAATACAGATCTTAACAGGCTTAAAAGCTAAATACGAAGAGCACCATAAGTGCCACTATACTGACGAAGCAATAAGTGCAGCTGCTGTGATGTCAGATCGTTATGTCTATGGCCGCTTCCTTCCAGATAAGGCTATTGACCTTCTTGATGAAGCCGGCGCTATGATGCGTATTTCCATGATGAATCAGCCCCTAGATATCAGCAAATTTGAAGCTGAAATCGAAGAGTCACGCCTTGCAAAGGAAGAGGCTATCAGCAAGCAGGAGTATGAAAAGGCAGCAAAGCTTCGCGATAAAGAAAAGTCACTTCGTGAAAAGCTACAGCAGATTCGTAGTGAATGGGAGCAAAACCGCGAAGAGCATGAAGTCTCTGTTGATGATGAAGATGTAGCTGCAGTTGTTGCTAAACAGACAGGCATTCCAATATATCGCCTTACAGAAGGTGAGATGCAGAAGGTCTTAAAGCTTGAAGATGTCTTGAAGTCAAGTATCATCGGGCAGGATGAAGCTGTAAGCATAGTCTCACGGGCAATAAGAAGAAGCCGTGCTGACATTAAAGATCCAAACCGCCCAATAGGAGCCTTCTTATTTTTAGGCCCTACAGGGGTTGGAAAGACGCTTTTAGGTCGTCAGCTTGCTATCAATATGTTTGGCGGAGAAGATGCTCTTATCCAGATTGACATGTCAGAGTACATGGAAAAGTTTGCCGTCTCGCGCATTATGGGCTCACCTCCAGGCTATGTGGGCTATGAGGAGGGTGGGCAACTTACTGAGCGCATCAGGCAAAGGCCCTATTCTGTAGTGCTCTTTGATGAAGTGGAAAAAGCACACCCTGATGTTATGGACATCCTCCTTCAGATTTTAGAAGAGGGACGCCTTACAGATGCTTTTGGCCGAAAAGTAGACTTTCGCAACACCATCATCCTTATGACCTCAAACCTTGGTGCTGACCTTATTCGTAAGAGCACCGAGATTGGCTTTAGCACAAAAGAGGGCATGATGGAATATAACGTCATGAAGGAAAAGATCGATGGCGCTGTGAAAAAGCACTTTAAGCCAGAGTTTTTAAACCGCCTTACAGATATTGTGATCTTCCAGCCTCTTATGAAAGAGGCGCTACGTCATATTGTGGATCTAGAAATGAAGAAGATCCAAGATCGTTTAGCGAAAAAGG
>JAYRNE010000400.1:0-2778 GCA_041912355.1 Chlamydiales bacterium | reverse complement strand
ATAAATCGTAATTTTTTCACTTTGAGGTATAGATTTGCTATCTAGTAGTTTTGCTAAATTCTCTACTTGTTCACGGATTTCTGCTCGCTTATTGGGGGGCGTGTTTATAATGCAATGAAGGAGGTCGGCTACATTTTTTTCATTAAGTTTGGGTTTTTCGATAGTCAGAAATGGGGCCATGTTTTTTACTACTTCATCGTACTCTTCAGGAGGAACCTCAGTAAAAGCTATAAATATTTCGCTTGTATTTTCATTTTCGATTTCAATAAATTCTTTAAAATCATTTAAAAAACGGTTAGTGTGTGCGAGGCCATTATCCACTTGCTCAATCGTCGTATTAGAAATAAATTCAGCGTTTGTTGCGGCTCCCAGATAGTTTTTACACACTTTTAGTATGTGACTTCCCACTCCTATTGCGGCTTCTACTTTTTCTGAGGGAACTTTTGTTATTGCTTCAAACAAAATTGCAACTGTAGAGAGTAATCCCACCGTATCACCCATAGTCTCAAACGCTTTAATAACACTATGTAGATAGGATTTTGCTTCTGTAAGTAATTTAATTAAGTGTAAGGGGTCAATTTGTTGTTTAGTGTTATATTCTTGGATAAATAAAAGAATGGCTGTAACTATCCGTGCATCTCTAATATCTTCTAGTATGGGTTTTAGCTTGTTGCATAAACCTATGGGAAGTGTGCGAATGAAATCTACAACCATGTACTTCATATAGGGATCAGAGATCTTTTCAGAAAAGACCGCATTCATAAACTCTAACCGTTCTAATAGATCTTGAGGAGTTTTTTCTGAAAGTGTCGCAAAAAGGTTATCATTCAGGTGGCCAACGTCTTCAGCTGCTAAAAACTTTTGCATGGCCTCCATGACACTCAACCTATCTTTTGGATGAACTTGCGCTAAAAAGGCTAAGCTCTTGGGGGAGCCTTCTATATAAAACCCAACGCGCTCAAGAAAGGGTGGTCGCTCGTCTGGAGGGAGTTCTTTTGCGAGTTTTACAATTTCTTCTCGAAATTTTGGATTCGTGACCTTTTCAAAAAGCCCATCTGCCACTTTTTTAATTGCATTTTGCAAATCTATGTCAGCAACATCATCTACTAAAGGCGCTGTCTCTATAGGGAAACGTGAGCTGTAGGGAAGAGCCCGTTCTTTTGCTTTTTTCGTTTTGCTTATACTGGGACTCGCGGGGGGGCTTTTGCCCTCTTCTCTCACTAGACGCTTACGGGTAGGGGGAGATTTTTCATAAGGTAGGGGTTCTTGTTCTTCTAGCGCTTCATGGGCAATATTCTCGGTTTTGGCATCTTTATCCGACTTGCCGCGCTTACTAGGACGCTCCTCCTCACTTCCTAGACGATATTCCTCACGAGGGCCTTCTATATCACGGCTGCTATTCATACGTTTTTTATCCTTTTTAGCCTATTTATATAGTATAAAGCTTATATTTTAATGTCAAGTTGTCTAATGTCTAAATAACGACTATAACGTATGCTTATTAAATTAATTATTTGAATAAAAATGGAATTATGGGTAATCTATAATTAGAGGAGAAATCTCTATGAGTAGCGGTTTAGGTAGGCCCTTTAATAGACACGAATTTGAGGACTTGGTTTACGAAATTGCTGAGGGTCCTGTTAAACAGGAGCATGTGGCCAAGGCGGGGCATATTTGGCATCAGATTAAGGAATTGCCAAGTAAGGAAAAGGACGCCACAATAAAGCTCGTGCAAAAGACGCTAAAGGATCTTCACTCCCAACTTACTTCACTAAAAGCAAGCGATATAGATGCAAAACAAGAACAAACGGATGTAACGCAAAAAATTGAAGTGCTTCGCACAATGCTATTTGGTACAAAGCTTGATGCCTTGCCATCATATCATCGTTTTCAAGTGATGATGGAGCTTTCAAATAGATTTGCTGATAGGCTCTCCTCCCACCCAGAAGAGCAGTGTACTCCTATACCGCTCATCATTAACGGAAAATCGTATACTGCCTGGAAATTAGAAGGCCACTATATTCTTTTTGGCTCAGCTGATTCTATGCAAGGCGTTACAGGCTTTTCCGATACGCTTTTACATTCTAACTACCATGAAACACTTTGCATCTCAGCCATTAATGAAAATGCAGCCTTTTTTATGGAAGATAAGAAGGTGTTTCTTGTTCTGCACGTAGATCCTAAGACAGTAGTTCACACGCAAGAACAGGATCTTCGTTCACCTCGTTATAAAGAAAATACCTTGCAGGAAAGAACTCAGTGGTATGATGCTGCAAGGCGTATGATGGCAATAGGGGGCGAAATAGATACTGCGGAGCAGGCCTTGCGGGGGATTTTATATCACTTAGAGGGTTTTAACCCTGTTGACAGCGTTCCCTACACAGATTTGGATAGATTTAATAGAATAAGTATTTTGATAGAGGAAAAGTTAAAAGACTTTCCGCCAAATATACAGTCTCTCGCAGCGCTTTTTCTAAAGTTTCCCGATTCTCCTAAAGTACTTGCTAAATTTTTTGATGCCGTTGATAGGTACCAACTCATAGTTAAAAATGCCCCAGCTCTAACAAGGGCGGCCGATGAAAATACACTTACTGAAATTTTGGAAAGTCTAGGCATAGACAATCAGGGGACTATTAGTAGTATTTTAGAAAAACTTACAGAGGATGATCTTAGGGCTCTTGTTACAGCATGTAGTTTGTTTCAGCATGAAAGCACATTATCAAAAGAGACCTTTGATGCTCTTAGAGAAAAAATTCAAGGAAAGTGGGCAAATCCCCT
>JAYRNE010000399.1:0-1918 GCA_041912355.1 Chlamydiales bacterium | reverse complement strand
GTTTTGATAAAGACTGGGGCTTGAGTGCATTTCTTTTACCCGCCAGGACAGCCTATCCTTCAAGCTTTTGTAGAAGTATGTATTGCTTCTTCCATCATTCCAATTATACTCTTCAAGAGAAGAAGCCCAAGCTTCTGGGGTCTTGAATTTGCTGTCTACCCCTTGGCGGATAGTGTTTGCTAGGTTGTCTCGGTGTGTTTTCCGATCAGTTATTGCTCTACTTAGTTGATTTATTGAACGAGCGACTGTTAGTGTGGGACTCATTGCCTCGTAGGAAGCCTGGCCCTTGCGAGCAAGTAGTATGCTTGCTCCGAGTGTGACTATACGAACCACAAGCTCCCACTTCGGATGGTGAGTTGTCCAGAGGTAATAGCGGGTGCTAAGTCTATTGTTGACCCGTTTTGCTTCGTAAAGTCGCTCATATCCAACTTGGTCGTTGATTGCCTTATAAAAGCGCTCCATCCAGTGTAAGGGAAATTCATTAAGCTTTGTTACTGTATGGGCAACTGCCTGAGCGTAGCCCTCTTGGTCTTCTTTAACAGCCGGAAAATGTACTTTATTATCGCATATGGCTTCACCGCTAAATCCGAGTTCGTTCATGGCAACCACTCCCTGTTAAAGAAAAAATTGTATCAGAACAAGTTGATTCTTTTCAAGGCTAACTTGTTGTGTCAAAAGACACTCCTTGCTATTGTGTTTGGCATGACTACAAAACAAGAACTTACATACGCCCAGAAGTTCGAAGAACTTCAGCCATTTTATACTGCTATCTTTACTTGTGTGAAGAAAGACCTTCGCGATAACCATTTACGGGCCGATCGCGGTTTTTTTAAACGAAACTTTCCTGGAAAAGAGCTAAATAAAGTAACTGTAGATGATTTTCTTGCCATCTACCCTAAAATAGTGGCTCTTGGCTATGAAAATGTTGGAGAGTTTATTGCCAATCGCTGGCTGCTTCGTCATCTAGATATATATAACTTTTTTGAAGATAGACTAAAGCAGCATTCTGAGAACTTTGACGAAATTGTTGAGCTTGAAATGCCATTTGCAAAAACGCTTTTAGACGATGCTGTAAAAGCCTTTGGCGCCCAAAATACCTATATATTTTCAGTGCTGAATTCTGTGGCTTTTTCTGCAAAGCTCATGAAGGAATTACGAGATAATGCTTCAATCCCTACTGCCGCCGCTTGATTCAATAACAACCGATGATGAGCGCTTTATGCGCGAGGCCCTGCGAGAAGCTATAAAGGCTTTTCAGGCCAAGGAAGTGCCTGTGGGATGTGTTATCGTAAAAGATGGCCAGATTATAGCCCGAGGGTATAACCAGGTTGAGCTTTTAAAAGACGCTACTGCCCACGCTGAACTTTTGGCAATAACTACGGCTGAAAATGCCCTTGATAACTGGCGCTTAAAAGGCTGTACGGTATACTCTACGCTAGAGCCGTGCGTTATGTGTGCTGGAGCGATGCTTCTATCACGAGTCGATACTCTTGTTTGGGGAGCTCCTGACATAAGGCTTGGCGCCAATGGCAGCTGGGTTGATCTTTTTGCTCTAAAACACCCTCTTCACACTATGGAGGTGCGCTCAGGTGTTCTTCAGGAATGGTGCCAGAAGCCCCTAAAACTATTTTTCCAGAAACGGCGAGCTGAAAATGAGCAAAATGGTGCTAGAAATTAAGGCAATGTGCGAGCTTGAACGCAAAAAGCTCCTTTCCTTCTCGCAAGGGATCTTGCCCTATCTTACCCCAGAAGACATCCTGCAGCCCCAAGATTTTCCGGAGCTTGACCAAAACCCCGAATTTCGCTTTCGCGAGGGGGTTTGTATTGGGTTGGAAACAGCCTTAGCGGCCCTTTATGCGATTCAGAAAGAGGAAAAAAAGGACCAAAAGGACATAAAGGACCAAAAGGACAAGGGACC
>JAYRNE010000398.1:0-10205 GCA_041912355.1 Chlamydiales bacterium | reverse complement strand
CGATATAACGATAAAAGAAAGGTCAGCTCCGCTCTGCTTAGGATTTGCAGGGCGAAGCATACCTCTCTTTTATCGTAATAGCGTTATATCCTTTCTATCGGTAAAAATTGCCACAACAGCCAAAATCAACAAATTTCTTGAGCGGTATCAAGCCTAACCATCTCTGAGCATACAAAAGAGCCAAATTTATTTTTCCTGGGTTTTTCCTATCTCAATTTGAAACGGCTTGGGCTACTCTCTAACGATAAAAACGATATAACGATATAACGATAAAAGAGAGGTCAGCTCCGCCCTGCTTAGGATTTGCAGGGTGAAGCTTACCTCTCTTTATCGTTATATCCTTTCTATCGTTGAAAATTGCCACAAAAGCCAAAACCTACAAAATTTATTCCTGTTTTAGCCCTTTGCAAGCTCGCTCCAGTAGATTTTATTGCCACGCAGCTTATCACCATGATCTTCTTCCAGAATTTCTTGAATAAGACGAAGCTGGGTGTGGTGGTCTACAAGGGACTTTTCAGCGGTGAAAAGGTCTACTGCTTCATTAAAACCGCCCGACTCTCCATTAGCGATATCTCTCTTTTCGAACATGCCAAAGGCTGCAAAGAGAACATTCTTAAGAAGCGTTAGTGGGTAGACAACGATTTTACAAACTTTCTGCACTAGCTTATTGCGCAACATAACCTTACGCGCTTTTGGCGGCAGTGTAAAGAGGTAGAAGGGACTTTCACCTACTCTATGCTGAATGCCAATAGTCTGAAAGACATTTTCCACAAAAGAGAGGCAGTTGCGGTTAATAAGGTTATAGCTCTTTTCATTATTTTGGATATCTATAATCCTGTTTTTTGCCGCTTCAAAGTGCTCTTTAGATAAAACAATCTTGGTGCGTTTCCAGTTTGCCTCTTCGCCTGTAAACTCGTGAAGATCGCCAGCTCTAACATAGCCTGGAATGGTCTTTAAGCGCTTATACGTTTCAAGCTGGTAATCTCGATCCCAGAGGCGACCTACGCTGTAGATATTGCCTTCAGGATCTTTTAGACGCACCCAACCGTGATTCGCCTTTTTGCCTATTGTCGTAAGCACCTCAAGGCGATAGTCACCATTTTTTCTTACCTTTTTCTTAAAGACTGGTATCTGGTCTTTCCAGTCGTACGGGTTGTTAGTATCATCTATAGGACATAGGCCTTTATCGTAGGTGTAGGTAAACTCGCGATGGTCTTTTACATTGATGATACGGTCATTTACGTAGTTAAAATGGCTCATAAGCTCACTAACCTGCGTCATCTTGCCTTCCAGCATAACGCTGATATGGCCATTTACTATTTCGAACGTATGGTTATAAGCAGAAAGCTTTCTGTGAAGGTAAAGCTTCTGAACAAAGTCATACTCCTCTGGATAGCATATAAAGGCTTTTAAGGCTTCATTTTTATCTGTGAAGCATGACTCCTGAAGGCCTTTAAAGCGTGCCCTCGAGGTCTGCAAATTCACCCAGTCATTAAGCTGCCTTTTTATATCTGGAAAGAGATAGAGCTTTTCTGCCTCTTCAATAGTTTGAGGAAGCGCCACCTTTTTGCTCTTCACCATTTTGGCAAGGCGTTCTCTATCTAAATCGGCTAGTGCCTTTAAAAGTGTTTCAAGCTTCTCTTTTGGCTCTTTAGACTGACGAAGGACAACCTCAGAAAGGTGCTTAAATGTCTCAAGCGGCAACCCGCCCTCTTCGCGACTTAGCCTCTTTAACAGCAAGCTAGCATAGACGACAGGGTCTTTTTCAAAGGTCTTAGAAGTCTCAAAAACATTGCGTACAGGGTTGTAGCGGATAAAGCACTTTTCCTTACTTGCCTTCCATAACGCCCTTTCAAGGGATGGAACAACATCTTTTGGGAAGAGGCTTTCATTATACTTCAAAAGCTCTGCAAGGTTTTGATCAAAGGTTTCATTTTTACATGGCTCAATATCCATTTTGCCATAGATAGCGTCATTGTCAACTGCATGCTTTCTTCTATGCATGAGGTTACCATCGGCTTCTGCCCTTTTAATCATATCAGCAACAAGTGTTCGCACCTCTTCATGAGGATTTGCGACCATGCCTGGAAACTCTTTACGCTCTTGAGCCGAAAGTGTAAGCGCTCTTTTAAACTCACTGTAAAAGTCTTTAGCATTTGCAAGCTGAATCGCCTGCTCATAGTTGACAAGTGGCCCTGCAGTATCAAGTTCCCATGGAAGGTCTTTGCCATTACGAACATCAAGAAGCATGTAGGCCTTTTTACGTAGGGCTTCAGCAATACTTGCTCCTCCTGGCTTAGTTATAAGCACATCAACAACAGACGCCAACTTATTAAGCTTTGTAGCATCAGTCCAGCCAAGGGGAACTATCTGGATGTTAGGATCTTTTGGCTTATAACTTTTTACCTCTTCCAAAAAGGCTTCGTTTTTGCCACATACGACAAAGACCTTGCACTTGCCAAAAGCACCCGTTTCAGCACTTGCAAGTAGCTTTGGCCAAGGCACATTGCCGCCGCAGCCGCCATTCATGCAGACAATAACCTTCTCATCCTGAGCGATGTTAAACTCTTGTCTTACTTCAGCCTCACTAAGCTCATTATAAAATTCAGGGCGTATAAGGTGGCCAGTAACGGCAACCTGGCTTTTCTTAATTCTATCGCCATAGGCATCGAATGCCTCCTGAATACCGTAAGGAAGGGCAACTTTAAAGTGGTCATAAGCATGCTCTCTCTGATCGATACCATCAAACTTACTTATCATGTCAGTAGAAACCTGGAGAAATGGTATGCCAAGCTCTTCAGCTACTTCAAGAAGCTCTTTTGAGTGGCGCTCATAGGTAGCGATGATCATATCAGGCTGTTCCTGAAGCACCTTGCGGCGAATCATATCCTTCTTTTCCTCGTGCTCACTCTCTTCACTAGGCTTTTCGCCCATCTTTCGAATGAGGCCAAGTACACTCCAGTAGTTACCAGCAACTAGGGTGTTATAAAGCGTTGTAATTGAATTATGCTTACCAAGAAGCTGAAAGAGTGGGTCTTTTTGGATAAAGACCTCATCAGGAAGATCACAGGTAGATATTCGGTAGGTATCTCCAAGAGACTTCGCATAAGCTTCAGCGGTAGATTTATGTCCGCTTCCATAAGTACAGTAGGTAATAAAGAGCTTCTTCTTCTGAACTTGAGCAGGCTTTGATTCACCTACACTAGAAGGTTGCGATAGGGCGCTAATCTCTCTGAATCCAACGTCAGGCCAGGTATCTTTTTCCCCTACAATAGGGATAATCCTATTTTCTTTACTGATACCAACAAGATAGTTCTCTATATCTTGCCAGATTCCCCTCACCTTCCCTAAGTGGGCTGATATCCATGTGTGAGAGCCAGAAAATGCAACTTCATTTGCTAAAAAGACACCCATATTTTGATGGAGGGCTTTTAAGTCTCGTATATCATCTTCCTTCAGCTCTTTGTGATACCTCCTAATTGTCATGTGTAGACGGTCAAGGTCATTTTCCATATCCTGTATCATGGCCTGAACCTGCATCACATGAGCAAACCCTACAAAGGCATTCTGCGCATGGTGGCTTTGCACTGTTTTACCAAGCTCTTCTAAAACCTTCTTTTGCGTAATCGATGTGCCATCAACTTGCGAAAGACGCTCAAAGTAGTTTACAGTAGCATCAATAAAGTCCTGCTCATTCTTTGACTTTATCGCTTTTTTAAGCTCTTCTCGAACTACCGGATCTTGAACTGTAGACGCCCACTCGTAGCATTTAACACGCGATACAAGAGACTCAATTTTAATGACATGGTCTGAGCTAAAGGTATAGTTATTATGGTAATACTCTAAGCCATCCTGGATCATTCCCTGCATTTCAACAGAAACAATTTCTTTGAGAATGTTTTTATAATTTTCACTATTTAGCTGCATAAAGAGATGAACAGAAAAGAGGTAGCAAAGCGCCTCGTTTGTATTTCGCTGAGAAAGAAGCTCGTTGAAGTGGATAAAGGAGCGCCTGTCAATGCTCTTTTTCTGAAAGAGATTTTCGCCAATTACGCGAAGCTCTTGCCTTAGCATTTGTGGATTACTAATCGCCTGCTTTAAGGAGTGAAACTCATAGGGCGTTATCAACTTTTGAGTCATAAGACCATTCAGATAGAGAATCATCGTGTTCTGGTCTATCACAGTATGCTTACTTAACAAGTTATTAATCTTATTCCCGATAGCGTCGTAGAGCGCCTTTACAATTAAGGAAGGTAAAGATTTTACAGTATGCTGTGTGACGTGCTTTTGCGTTTTGATTTTGAGGTTTGCCTCTTCATTTTCACGAAACCCTAAGTTGCCATAAATCTCTTTAACAATATTTCCAACACGAGAATTACTTACACTTTTGGCATTGTAAAAACGAAACTTATTAACCTCGCTTTGAAGCTTGTCCATACTCTCAAAAAATGCAAGCGGGTGATCGACACTAACATTCCAGGGACGTATAAAGGCATCTATGATCGAAAAGTCTGCTCTTACCCCGCTTAAAAGGCGCGTTGCAAGAGAAATTGCGAGCATTGGAATGTAGATAAGCGGGCAAAAATGGGCTACCTTTTTAACGATAGAAGGAAGGTTATTTGCAAGCTGCACGATCTTCTTGTTAAGAGCTCTTGGCAATGGCTGCAAGGCAAGTCGCATGAAAAACTCCGATGCAGATATTGAAACCTTTGCCTTTAGGCCAATAAGCTCAAGTTTTTTTCGCACAAAGGAGGCACAATTTCCCGCAATAAGCGAGCCCTCATCCCCATACTTTTTATCGCGCTCGATCGATTCTTTTAAGATCTTGTACTGATCAGAGGTAATTTCAATGCGCACTTCCTTTACAACATGCTGACCGATTGGCACTTGTGAGTAGCGATCAGGCGTTTCAATGCCCACACCCTTTTTGCCAAATGGCGTAATAGCCGAAAAAAAGTTGATGTTCGAATTTAGTCCATACTGCCCTGCATAGCTTAAACGCCCATCACTATTTTCGATGCTCAAATAGCAGTGTGAAGAGCCGAAGCGAATATCGGTATCGTTTTTAGCTACACTGTAGACGGATAGCCAGTGTTTGCCAGAAGCCGGTCTTTGGAAAAAGTCTCCAAGCCCTTTAGTTTCTATAGGATTTCCCTGGATAATCCCCCGCTCTCCTGCCCAAAAATAGTCCTTTAGCTTAAGCTTGAGATCTGTTGTAAAGAGGAGGTTGCCTTGGTGATAAAAGCCAAAGCCCTCTTCTGTTGCACGTTTTTCGAGATTTGCAAATTTATACCACGTTCCGTTAACAGCGATCCAGCCAGCAATATCGTTATCCATACCAGGAACGTAGGAAACACCCTGGCGATGAATCATATAATGGACATGATTATAGGTGAAAAACTGATACCAGTCAGACTTAGTAGTAATTTCGTGAGTAATTGCTGCAATGTTTTCAGCCGAAAGCGGCTTATTTACTATAAGAAGAAGGGCCTTAGCAAGTAATTCATTAAATTGATCATTTCCTCCACCAGCAAAAACCTTTTCGCGAATTCTCCTTAGGTACTCATATAAGCAGCCAATCAGCTTCAATCTCTCTTCACTTGTTTTTGAAGGATCTTGGGAAAGCTCCACCATACGTCGGGCAGTATGCAAAAAGTCTTCGGCAGTCGGTTGGGCTTTATAAGCAATATCATCCTTTTCACCCTGGAGAGTATACATATTTTTATATACAAGCGACTCATGTATACTATTTATAGAATAGGGCTGAATACCTCTCATATTATCTCCAAATAAAATAATAAGTATCCATTTTAGCAAAAAATCGGAAAAATGTCAATTTTTTTTATAATGGGAGCCTTTTGCAAAAGGCTTATGGCATGGCTACGCAGCAAAAAGCTCAGCCGCAACCTGTTTTACAACGCTTTTTATGGTGGTGCGATGAGCCCTTGATAAGCCATTTAGGCGAAAGATCTTGGCATCTTCAGTTTTTTCAAGAGCCGGGTGATATATGCGATACTGCTGGCCACTATCAACTTGACAACGAGATGTAGCATCTAAAATGCCCTTTTGATGGGTATCAAGAACTCTAGCATACTCTTGAACTTTACGGCAGGAGCAAGGCAAACCATAGGCATGGGCAAGATACTGCACTTTAGCGCTTTCCTCTTTTGGCACCACAAAGACATAGAGGTTTCCAGTTGTGACAAGGCCCTTTGTGGAAGCAGCAGCTTGGATCATTCTATTTGCAAGCGCTTCTACAACATTATATGGGGCATGCTTTTTAAATTTACGAAGAGCTTCCTTAAGTTGCTCCTTAAGTCTTTGTGGAAAATTACGGTCTATATCATTCTTATTGTTTATTAGATAATCAAGGGCAGATTCAGCACTGTTATTATTATAGAGATATCCATCCACAGAGATTAACCTTTTACGCACTTCTAAATCGTCATCAAAATGGTAATCAGACGCTTTTTTCCGAGCTTCAGCTTGATATTCTAAGGCTGTAAGATTCTGACCAGAATCAAGTTCTGTTCGCAAATACTTGTAGTGGTGGCGCAATTTTTCTGGGGTAAAATGGCGCGTAAGCTCCTTTATCAACTGGGGAAATAGTGTCCAGGAGATTGTCTGAGCATGAATAAAGATATGGTGTGTCTTTTCATAAATTCGCTTGATCTCATGCATCTGGGCATACTGCACTTTTGCTTGAGCGCGAAGACTAGGCCCCTTACCGTTATAATTTATAACATTAGCTTGAGCCACAGCCGCTTCTATCTTCACAAACTCATGATCTTTAAAGGCAGAAGCACCTCTTAGACGTTCTAGCTCCTTTTTAAGATCATCTTCTCGTGATTGCCTTATAAGTGTGACTGCCCTCTCCTGCCAACCAGGAGCATTTTCAGCTTCTAAAGCGCGAATTTGTCTCTGAAGGAATCTCCCCTTACGAAAAGCAGGCGATCCTTTTACGTCAAATAACTCAAGAAGCTCTTTTGTTTGTTCGGATTTTTGAGCTCGTGACAAAAGATACTTTTTTAGGCTCTCTAAGGCTATTTCAACTTTATGGTCTACTGATCCGAGTAGCTGAGCGATTCCAATAACTTGACCTTGCTTATCATAGGTAAGCTTTTGGAAATTTTCAGCTTTAAGATCTATTATAACCTCTTGACTAATCCCTTGAATAAGAGGCTCAAAAGTTGCACGTCTATTGAGCATACGGATTATATGCTCTTGCTGAGAATCTTCTGATAGCTCACGCCATCTACCAATGTCGTTATATACCCCTTTATCGCTTTGTAGCTCTTCTAGCTCCTTGTTACATCGCAACCGTACAAAGAGTGCCTCTAGAAATTTATAGCTCTCGTCCAAGATGTACGTTTCCGGGGATATAATAAATTTTTTAAGATAATCTCGCACTTGAAAACAAAACTTATCTCTAAGCACATTTTCTTCAGACTCTACTTCGTCAATTACACGATATACTTCTTCAAATGAAAAATCACCGCGCACAAAACGAGAAAGGGCGCTATTTTCCAAGCGCTCTAAGCTTGCTGTACGCTGTTGGATATGGTTCTGGAGGGTAGTAACAGCATGGCTTACTTCAACAACATAAGCTATAGAATCAAACTTCCTTTTCCCTGATCTTGCAACTAATACTGAAATACCAAGTGTTATAATTTTAATAACAACTGCCCATTTCGGATGCTTTTCGCTCCATAAATGAAAGCGGTAAGAGGCTGTGCTCGAAATTCTTTTAGCCCTCTCAACCGTATTATTGCCAAGTTCTTGAATAATGGTGCGTTGCAAGACAGCAAGTGATGAAAGGGTGTAGTTCTGATGGTTCGCCACTACCGCTTGAAGATCATCAAGATATTTACTCCTATCGGCTAAGCGTTGAGGAAAGTACCCATAAGGATCTGAAACTATATCTCTTTTTGCACTATTAATATTCATAAGCAAATTTTATAGCAAACCTTATAATAAATTGCAACACCAAACTGACTATACTTTTTTATAATAGACTACATAACTTCCCCAGTCGCCCTTCTTTTTTACTTGAAAATTAGGGGGGACTTAGGTAGCTTTTTACCGTTTTAAACTAAAGAGCCTTTTGCAACACTCTCTGCCAAAAGCGCCCGCGCCGAGAGTTGCAAAAGGCTCAAAAAACTAAAGGAAGGAAACTTAATGAATACCACTGCATATTGCCTAGTGATAGCAAGCGGCATTATTGCCCTGCTCTTCGGGCTCTACATGATTCGATCGATACTTGCCCTAAGTAAGGGTAACGAAAGGATGCAAGAGATAGCCGGAGCCATTCAAGAAGGCGCAAAAGCCTATCTTAACCGCCAATACCAAACTATTGCTTACGTTGGCGTAATCATCTTTATCGCACTCTTTATCCTCTTAAATGGCTATGTAGCCTTTGGCTTTTTAATCGGCGCTATACTTTCTGCTCTTGCAGGCTATGTTGGCATGAACATCTCTGTTCGCGCTAACGTCCGAACTACAGAAGCTGCTCGCCACGGCCTTGCAAGTGCTCTTAGAGTCTCTTTCAACTCTGGCGCCATCACTGGTCTACTTGTAGTAGGATTTGGCTTAATTGGTATTACAGCCTACACAATGTTCCTAAAATCTCAAGGTGTAGAAACGCGCACGCTCATGGAAGCTATTGTTGGCCTTGGCTTTGGTGGCTCTCTCATTTCTATCTTTGCTCGTCTTGGCGGCGGTATCTTTACTAAGGGCGCAGACGTTGGTGCTGACCTAGTTGGTAAAGTTGAAGCTGGCATTCCAGAAGATGATCCACGAAACCCTGCCGTTATCGCAGATAACGTTGGTGACAACGTTGGCGACTGCGCAGGCATGGCAGCTGACCTTTTTGAAACATACGTAGTAACTTTAGTAGGTACTATGCTTTTAGCTGGCGTCTTCTTTACTGGCGCACTTCTTGAAACAATGATGCTTTATCCGCTAGCAATTGGCGCACTTTGCATTATCGCCACTATCATCGGCACCTACTTTGTACGCCTTGGCAAGTCTAACAACATCATGGCGGCACTCTACAAAGGCTTTATTGCTACAGCAATAATTTCTGCCATCGGCCTTTTCTTCCTTACAAAGGGAATGTTTGGCTTTGATGTTGCCTACAAGATCGGCAGCCAAAGCTTTACAGGGCTAAACCTCTTTGTATGCGTACTTACAGGCCTCGTGGTAACAGCCCTTCTCATGTGGATTACCGAGTACTACACGCTTACAAAATATAAGCCAGTGCAGAGCATTGCAAAAGCCTCTACAACAGGCCATGGAACAAACATCATCCAAGGTCTTGCTGTTTCTATGGAAGCGACAGCTCTTCCTGTAATCGTCATTTCTATTGGCATACTCGTTGCCTTCCAAAACGCAAACCTCTACGGCTTGGCAATTGCTGCTACAAGCATGCTTGCACTTGCTGGCATGGTAGTTGCCCTTGACGCCTATGGCCCAGTTACTGATAACGCTGGCGGCATTGCTGAAATGTCAAACCTGCCACCAGAAATTCGCAAGACTACAGATGCCTTAGATGCTGTTGGCAACACCACAAAAGCAGTTACTAAGGGCTATGCAATAGGCTCAGCAGGCTTTGCAGCACTTGTACTCTTTTCTGCATTCTTAGAAGATCTTGAATACTACTTCCCTGAACATGGCGCGCAGTTTTTACTGCAAAATGCCTTTGTTGTCATTGGCCTCTTTATTGGCGGCATGATGCCCTACCTCTTTGGTGCCTTTAGCATGATGGCAGTAGGCCGTGCAGCTGGTGCTGTTGTTGAAGAAGTAAGACGCCAGTTTCGTGAAATTGCTGGCATCATGCAAGGAAAAGCAAAGCCCGATTACGGCCGCGCTGTAGACCTGCTTACAAAAGCAGCCATTAAAGAGATGATCGTGCCATCTTTACTTCCTGTTGCGCTTCCTGTTGTTACCTACTTTATTATCTACTTTGCAGTAGGACAAACTGAAGCGTTCACAACACTTGGTGCTATGCTCCTTGGCGTTGTAGTAACAGGACTCTTTGTAGGCTTATCGATGACCTCCGGCGGCGGCGCCTGGGACAACGCCAAAAAGCTTATTGAAGAAGGCGCATATGGCGGAAAAGGCTCCGAAGCTCACAAGGCTTCTGTCACCGGCGACACAGTAGGCGACCCCTACAAAGACACCGCCGGCCCAGCTATTAACCCTAT
>JAYRNE010000397.1:0-2835 GCA_041912355.1 Chlamydiales bacterium | reverse complement strand
GGTTTTTTCACCTGCAAAGGGCCTTGAACTTCTTACAGAACTCCAAAAAAAGAATGGAAAGCTTGACGGATTCTATATTGGTCGCGTTCGCGCTTTTCTCGAAAAATCTTTCCGCTATTTTCTCGAAAATTCAAATACCTTTACTAATGATAATTACTATAATGCATTAGTAAACATCTATTCACTCATAGGGTTAAAAAATAATGCTCTTGCCACTCTAGAAGAGGTAAAAGAGGTCTACAATAGATCCAATTTGTGGGTCGACCTTCCATTCGAAGATAAGCTTGAGCTTTTACAGATCATGCAGCAAAATCCCGAACGGTATAAGCCAATACTGCAAGAGCTTGTAATCGATACCGAAAAGCTTCTTTCTTGGGAGAATTTTAACGCTCACGCTGATGAGGAGCGTCAGCAAATAATTACCATGGTGAGCATTATCCGCGATATTCCAGACCTTGAGGGGAGTGAACTCTTGTCGGAAGCCCTCACAGCTCTTCGTGAACATGTAAGATCTACCTGCTTTAAGGAGTGTGATTGGAATAATGAAGAGGCGGAGCTCCATTTGGAAGAAATATGCCATAATCTGGACTTAGTCGATGAGTTTGCTATCGCAGAAGAGACGGCACTTATTGAAGCTGATTGGGAGAATACCTCATTTGATGATCGCTTAGACAATACAGAGCTACTGGTGAATGACTCCAATCACTATGGAAAAGAACTTGAAAGACGTCGAGCAGAGCTATTTGCCACTTTAGAGGGGCTTATTAACCGCTCTTCCGAAGAATATGAATATGCCGTAGAAATGCTGCACATCTTGCAGCCTGTCTTTAAGAAGGGGTGTGATGAAAAGCTCCAAACCGCTACAGTTGCGGTACTAGATGCAATAAAAAAGGGGGAGGGGGTAAAAGAGGATTTACTTTTAAAAGCACGAATTATTGGCATAGACGCTAAGGTGCTCAATGGGCTTGCTCCAGAGGGCTGGCTCTCTTCTGCATGGAACTATCTCTACACCGGTAAGAGTAAAGAAGAGCGGGATAGGGAAACACTTTCCGCAGACCTTTTACATCGAAGGCATAAGATGCGCGAAATTGGCATTCCAACAGAAATTGACCATATGCCAAAAGCTGAAGATCTTCCAAAATTTCAGATTGCAGATTCTCACTTAAAGGTAGGTCCCCCTTCCATTCCTTCTCTCTCATCTAAGGCAAATGTTACTGAATTAATGGGCTTTTTACGGGAGGCTGATAAAGCGGGAGTGATACCTCTTGAGTTAACCGAAAGTACTTCTGATACAAGCTCTTATAAGTATAGCAAGGCTAAAGTATTGGAGGGGCTCAATAACTTATTTAATAAATTGAGTTATGGGGGATTAAATGACCGCCTTACAAGAGTGCGGGATGTCCTTGCGGCCTATACAGACCAGGTAAAAATGCGACTGAGAGAGGCAAGAAATCCACAAGAAAAGCGCGATATTTATAACGAACTTGTTGAGCTTATCTGCAAAGAGGTGGGCTTTTCATGCTTTCACTGCGAAGACCGCAAGGTAAATGCTGCCATGCAAATTTATAATGAAAAGCTTGCAACGAAACCTGAAGAGAGCGGCTCTCCTAAACAAAAGGTCCTTGGCTGGCTTGCACTAAAACGAGATGCCCTTGTAAGCAACATGCTTCAGGAAATGGTGCAGTATAATATTACCCATTCGATACTGCCAGTCTTTTACGATGTCTCTTCGTCCATTAGCCGCTGGCGCTATGTAATGCGCAGGCAGCTTGGCCTTGGTGATGTTCCATCGCCTGCCTACTCTATAGATAGCGGCCTTTCGGAGAGGCAAATTCTTGATAAATTTAGAGAAACCTATACCCCTGAGTGGATACTTGAGCAGGCTATGGAAGAGCATACTAAGCCCGATGGCAATTCTGCCCTAAAAATCTCAGCCATTAGCGACTATCTAGATGCCCGAATCAAAAACTTTGATAGGATTAAGGAAGAGCTCCTACATGAAGAGACCTATGCACTCCTCAAGGAGGGTATGGCCCTGTACTTACAGGAAATAGGCGTATTTAACCCTATAGTTTAAAAAATATTTTACATTTAAAGCCTAAATTGTTTTAATAAAATTAGATAAAAGTGAACGCTTGTGGAGGGTTTTATGTCGGCACCGGAAGTAAAAGGTCCTCAATTCTCTAAGCCATTTGTCATTCCAGAACAGATGAAATGCATCGATAACTCTGCACTTCAGTGGCTGGCAAAAAAATTAGGCTTTGCTGTTGATCTTGAATATAACGGCGAAATCTATACCGTAACCAGTGCGAGCCTTGAGTCTTTTATTGCAAGGAATGGGGGTCCGAATGACTTTCATGTGAAGGGACATACTAATAAGGAAATTGATAAAATTTTGGCACAAGTGATGGCTCAGCGGCCTCGTCAAACAATGCGCATTTTTAAAAACATGTCGACATTATCTGGAACGGCTAAAAATATTCACGATATACTTGTAGAATTAAAAGAACAGGGAGTTCAATTTAAAGAAGAATTTTTAAGTAAAATCGAAAAAATTGCTGGTTCTAAGCCTGAAAAAGTTTTAAATATCACTCGAACGGACTTGATAACGAATATGGACTTCAATTCTAACTTAATGGTTATTCCAAATGAAGCATTGAGAGAGGAAGTATATCAATTAAGTGAAGAATTTTACAAATATGATAATAATCTATATAAATACTTTCAATTTCCATATGAAAAAGATCACAAGGATAAAGCAAAATTTAAAGATTCAATCAAGAGCTTTCCTGAAACAAAAGGTGTTAAGACAAACCGAGAGCGAACAACAGAAGC
>JAYRNE010000396.1:0-3391 GCA_041912355.1 Chlamydiales bacterium | reverse complement strand
TAAGAGTAATTGTCCATAAAGGGCTTCACAATTTGTATCTGTGATGATGACGACTCTTTTGTAAAGCGTCGCAAGAAATGTAGTTAAAAGAGGCTTTGAAAGTAACCCTTGGCCTATATGGACATCAATGTTTACAACTCTTTCAATAAGCTGCATGGAGAAGTTCATAGACGTGAACACCTATTCATTAATAGGGCATCTACTAATACAAGTGCTGTCATGGCTTCAACAATAGGAACCGCCCGAATAGAAAGGCAAGGGTCGTGCCGAGAGCCTTCTGGAAGGACAAAGGGCTTTTTATTCCCTTCAAGATCTACTGTCTCTTGGGGCTTTTTGATACTTGAAGTGGGCTTAAAAGCACATCTTGTTACAAGGGGCATTCCGCTTGCGATCCCCCCTAAAGTTCCGCCGGCATAGGTAGCCTCATTATGAAGAGATCCCTTCATACTGCTAGCGCGAAAACCTGATCCAATTTCAAAGCCCTTTGTTGCAGGAAGCGACATCATGGCAGCAGCAAGCTGTGCTTCTAGCTTCTCATATACAGGATCGCCAAGGCCTGGAGGCACACCTTCTGCCCTACACTCTACAATTCCACCAAGAGAATCCCCTTCAGCCTTCACCTCATCAATAAGTGCTTTCATGGCTAAAGATGCTTTAGGGTCAGGGCAGTAGATGGAGTCGTTATAGGTAGCAGCACGCAGTTCAGCTACAGTTGTAAAATCAATTTCTGCCTCTATAGAGCCAATCTGTTTGATATAGGCCCCAACTGCTATGTTGTAGTGAGCTAAAAGTTTTTTAGCGACAGCCCCAGCAGCTACTCGGCAAGCAGTTTCCCTTGCTGAGGCGCGCCCGCCACCACGATAATCAAAAATACCGTACTTCTGGATGTAGGTGTAGTTAGCGTGACCCGGCCGTACAAGATCTTTTATGGCTTCATACTTTGAAGAATCGGCATCGCGATTTCTGATAAGAAAGCAGATAGGAGCTCCTGTAGTCTTACCTTCAAAAACCCCGGAGAGTATCTCGCCCTGATCAGGCTCCTTTCTTGGCGAAGTAAAATCAGACCTTCCAGGGGCACGAAGCGCAAGCTCCATGTTGATTTCATCGTCAGAAATTTCAAGGCCAGCAGGACAGCCATCAATAACAACGCCAATTGCCTTTCCGTGGGACTCCCCAAAGGTCGTTATTCGAAAAATATTGCCAAATGAATTAGAAGCCATGGTGTAAAGGTCTATCACAAACTGAATTAATTGGGAATACACCAAAAAAAAGATATGCATTATCCTGCATGTCCTCTACTCTTTGCTTCCAGAAAAATCCGCCATACTATACAAACAGCCTAACGAAACTAATTTGGTTCTATGTACTACATTGCCCTCAGAATGCTGTTTGGAGACCGTGCAAAGTTTCTACTGCTCATTCTGGCACTTACATTTTCCACTTTGCTTATTACACAGCAGGCTTCGATATTTTGTGGCCTTATGAGGTGGGCAACAGCACTTCTTCGCAACACTAAAGCAAAAATTTGGGTTGTAGACACGCGTGTGGAGCAAGTAAATGAAACCCAGGCCATGCGCGATATTGAACTACAAAGAGTTCGCTCTGTTGAAGGTGTAGCGTGGGCCATGCCTATGTCCTTTAGCCTTATTCAGGCAAAGCTTCCAAATGGCAAATTTAAGACAGTACAGCTTATTGGATTTGACGACACGACTTTAGCAGGCGCCCCACGAGAAATGCTGGCAGGTAAGTTTACAAGCCTCACAGAAGAGAACGCCGTTGTAATAGACCTCGTTGGCGTAGAAAAACTTTCTGAAGGCTACGACAGGCCCATTACTGTTGGGGACACCTTTGAAATAAACGACCACGAAGCACGCGTCGTCGGCATATGCAAGGTAGAACGCACCTTCTTTGGCGATGCCTATGTCTTCACAACCATCAGCCGCGCTAAAGAGATGCGCCCACGAGAAAGGCGCGAGCCAAGCTACGTTCTCACAGAGCCGCAGCCAGGGCTTGACCCAAAAGAAGTTGCAAGGCGTATAGAAGCCCAAACAGGCCTTAGAGCCTATACAGAGGACGAATTTTCTGTATCTACATACATCTGGTATTTCGTAAATACTGGCATTCCCATCTCATTTGGAACAACGGTACTTTTAGGATTTTTGGTGGGAGTTGCAGTTGCAGGCCAGACATTCTACTCCTTTATCCTAGAGAACCTGCCCCACTTTGGCGCTATGAAGTGCATGGGAGCAAGTGATCGCGAACTTGTAAACATGCTCGTACTTCAAGGGCTCACTGTGGGGCTAACAGGCTATGGAATGGGAGTTGGACTTGCTGCAATCTTTGGCTATCTTGTGCGCCATAGAGGCAATCCTCCATTTTATATGCCTAGTGAGCTTTTGATATTCTCCTTCATCGCCATCATGTGCATCACTGCTTTTGCAGTCTATCTCGGCATTCGTAAGATTAACTCTGTAGAACCTATGCAGGTGTTCCGTGGTTAATTCTGATAACAACAAAAAGGTCACTATACTCGTAAAAGGTGTTTCAAAGACCTTTGGACAGGGCGAAGAACAGGTGCACGCGCTAAAGAGCGTAGAGCTAGAAATCTACGAGGGGGAGCTTGTGATGATTGTCGGCCCCTCAGGCTGCGGCAAAACCACCCTTTTAAGTGTTATTGCAGGGACCTTAAACTTTGATAGCGGCACAATCAACGTTCTTAACAACGAGCTAGAAACGCTCACTAAAGAGCAGCTTACGGACTTTCGAGCTACCCACATTGGCTTCATCTTCCAGCTCTTTCACCTCATTCCCACCCTTACTACCGTAGAAAATGCGGCTCTTGCTCTCCTTATCCAAGGAAATGACCGAGAGGAATCTTTTAAACGAGCGGAAGAAATTTTAGAAAGCGTTGGCCTTGGCGACAAGTTCCACAAACGCCCCAGGGAGCTATCAGGAGGCCAGCAGCAGCGGGTAGCCGTGGCAAGAGCCCTTGCCCATCGTCCGCCAATTCTCATGTGCGATGAGCCCACGAGTGCCCTTGATTTTGAAACAGGCATCAAAGTAATGGAAATCCTAAAGCACCTAGCCCAAAACCGCAACCGCTCGGTTATCGTTGTCACACACGACCACCGCATCTTCAAATACGCCGACCGCATCATCGAAATGGATGATGGGCGCATTCTTGGCGTCAAACACAACCACGAACTCAATCACATATAAGCTTCGCCCCAAAAAAAAGGACCAAAAGGACCAAAGGGACATAAAGGACAAACAATAACCTTCTTAGTTTGTCCTTTATGTCCCTTTGGTCCTTTTGGTCCCTTTTTTTGGGGCGAAGCTTCCTTTACCTTTTGAGTTCTTTGGAAAGGTCCGCCTTTTTTTGGACAAGAGC
>JAYRNE010000395.1:0-7463 GCA_041912355.1 Chlamydiales bacterium | reverse complement strand
TGCAGACAGGCACCAGCTATAAAAGCGTGTCTCGAAAAACGAGAGCAAGGAGCAAAGCCGAAAACAGACCCAAACAACACCTACAAGAGAGGTTGTTTGGGTTTGAAATCCCGGATTTAATGGTTTTTAGTCATCAAACCCGGGAAACACTAACCTCTAACTATATTAAACAATATTTTGATTTAATATGCAAGATATTTTTTTATTGAGCCTTGAAACTCTGTGTTTTGACGATTTGCATTTCGCCAAAAAGCTTCTCAAGTATGGCTCGGGCATCTTTTCCCTCTTTTGCAAGGTTTTGCATCTCTTGCACAGGGGCCATGGCTTCTCCTGCTGAGAACCAACGTACTGTCACTAAGTCATTTTGCCCCATTTTCTTCATTACGAGGTCTTTTGTTTGGCGAAGAGCCTCTTCAAAGGGTGCGTCATGGCGTTCGATTGATGATCCTCTATAGCCAACAGTGCCTGCCTTTACGTCCCAGTAGGGGTTTGTGGCTATTGCCATCCAGTGTAGAGCCTCTGTACGTAGAGCTATAGCAAGAGCTGCTATTGCTTCTTTTTCAGTAATGTCGCTTGGTATGTGCGAGCTTAATAGTGAGGCTACAAACTCTTCTAGCGAAACTTCGTTTACAGCACCAAGTCCGCCCTTTATTTGATAGAGATAGGCCATGCCGTAATATTCTGTACCGCCAACTAAGAGCGTAGTTTTTGTGGAATCTGGCACTAAAAGTAGCTGATAGATGCCAGGAAACTCTTGGCCCCACTTGATGCCGTCTACAGTTGGATACATGTAGTAGCTTGAAGACGCGTAGGCGCTATCGAGTTTTTTTCCAGTTCTTGGGTCATACACATTGTATCTCCCCTTTACTTCTACTAATGCTCCCTCAGCATCGCTTAAAAGCTGGACGCGGATGCTTGGGCCGTTAAAGCGCTCTTGAAGCTCTTCAATGACCTTTTTGCCGTCAGTTGTGGGTTCAGCCATTAACTGAACTGAAGTTGAGAGGAGTAGTGCTAGCAGTAACTTTTTCATGTTATACCTCCGAAGGTGATTTTGATTGCTTTTTGCCAAGATGTTGGTAGGCAAGGTCTGTAGCTTCACGCCCTCGAGGCGTTCTTTTAATAAGACCTTGCATAATTAAATAGGGCTCATGTACTTCTTCGAGTGTGTGTGGCTCCTCGCCTACAGCTACAGCGAGTGTCTGTATGCCTACAGGGCCGCCTTGGTAGTGATCTATGAGTATGCGTAGGATTTTGCCGTCCATCTCATCAAGACCCTTTTCGTCTATAGATATCATTCTGAGAGCATCCTGAGCGACCTTTTTGGTAAGCGTTCCCTTTGCCTTAATTTGGGCGTAGTCTCGTACCCAACGAAGAAGGCTGTTAGCTATACGTGGGGTGCCTCGTGAGCGGTGCGCAATTTCAGCTAAGCCGTCATCTTCTGCATCTATGTTCAGAATTTTGCTTGAGCGAAGAAGTATCGCCTGAATAGTCTGTGGTGAATAGTAATCAAGCCTTAAGCTGCTTGCAAAACGTGAGCGTAGTGGACTAGATAGTAGGCCAAGGCGTGTTGTAGCCCCAACAAGGGTAAAGCGGTTTAGCTTCACCTTTACACTTCTAGCTGATGTGCCAGAGTCAATTACTAAATCAAGTTGAAAGTCTTCCATTGCTGGATAGAGATACTCTTCGATGGTGCGATTGAGTGCATGAATTTCGTCGATAAAGAGTATGTCGCCCTCTTTAAGCTTTGTCAAAATGCCTGCTAAATCCCCTGCCTTTTCTATTACGGGGCCTGATGTTATGGTGATGCTTGCTCCCATGCTTTGGGCAATTATGTGCGATAGCGTAGTCTTACCAAGTCCCGGCGGTCCACAAAAAAGCACATGGCCAAGCGGCTCTTTACGTGCTTTTGCGGCCTCTATCAGTACATGCAGCTGATCGCGCACCTGTTCTTGCCCAATAAAATGGTCAAGACTCTGCGGCCGAAGGGGCACTTCATAAGCTACATCTTTTTCACAAAATGATGATTCAACAAATCTCTCAGACATGCGGATACAATAGCGAATCCCCGACAAAATCACAAGTAGAACCATAAGAAGAACAGGATATGCATGATCGCAAGCGGCTAGATAGGCAGGATGCTTCGCTTTGACTTGGAGGTGAGTAAAGTGACGGGTTTTGGTTTTTAACACAAAGACACAAAGGCACAAAGTAGCTTCGCCCTGCATGAACAACATTTTTGTTCTATTATCAGAATAGGTAAAAAGCTGGGCGAAGCTTCTTTGTGCCTTTGTGTCTTTGTGTTAAAAGCCGAAGTCAATTGCTTGAAATACCTCCAAGCCCATGCGAAGCATCCCGCCTATCCTGCTGCGTGCGATCCTTGATATCCTGTTTTTCTCTCACCTCTCTCAGTGAGCTCAGTGACTCTGTGGTTAATTATGCAACAGATTTATCCAGTAGTTCTGTAATTAATTCGGATTTGTGGTATGATGGATAATTCATAAAAACATGAGGTGTTATATGAGTAGTAGTGATGGCGTTCTTCCAGGACTAACTAAGGACATGTTAAGTACATGGGATTGGCTTACTGGTAAAAAGCCAGAACCCACTCCTGAGGCCTCAGAACCTGTTATAGACGAGGAAGATAGCTCTTCTTCAGAATCCGAACCTGTAGTACACCCATCCATACCTATCCGTAGAGGCTCATCTCTTGAAGAGGAGCAGTATCTACTTCGCGTAGAAGCTCTGCCTGAATTTGAAAGGCGCGTAAAGGACCCCTACCTCAAAGTGAAAGAGGCAAGAGCAAAAATAGATCCCCTTAATGATCTCTTACAAGAGATAACTGCAAATTCAGATTCAAAAGGGAATTTTAATGCTAAATCCCCCCAAGTTAAAGATCTTTTTAGCCAGGCTAAAGCTCTTGGCGTAAAACTGCCCTCAAGTAAAGAAAATTATTCAAAATCTGAGGCTGATAGCATAGTTAACAACATCAGAATTGTTACTTCTCGCCTAGATGTTGATATGAAAATGGCCTTGAATGATGCTACACAGGCTATGTCAGAACGTAATACGCTTATGGCAGAGCTGAATAAGATGGAAAAAGATAGAAAAGATGCTGGCCAGGCAATTTGTAGAAATATCTCTGGAAAATAAGCTATGAATCAAGAGCGAACACTCTTCCCTGAGTCTACCGAGCTTGTCCTTCACCACTTTGCCTATGGTTGCTACCAGCAAGGCCAGTGGCAGAAGGCTATAGATACATTTCGGATGCTCTGTATGTACTGCCCTAACAAGGGTCAGTACTGGTATGGTTTAGGTTCTAGCCTAATGCTCACTGGCAACGATAAAGATGCGGCTCATGCTTTTCAGATATCAAGCATACATAGTCCAGAAGATCCTAGGCCACTTACCTACTGGGCAGAATGCAGTGTACGACTAGGCGATAACACGCTCGCAAAAGCGTTAATAAAACAGGCAGAAAAGAAAGCAAAATCAGAAGAATTTGCTTACTTTTTAGATCAAGTTGATGTAATAAGAGAGAGAATTGTGGAGGTTTCCCATGGTTAGTCATATAGATCCATCATCCGAAAATTTAGAAGCTCGAATAAAAGCTCTTGAAGTTGATTTTTATAAAAGAGGCGTAGCCTATCAGCCGCCCTCTTTAAACATTACTCCGGTTCATGTCAAAGACACTATTGCAAAGGCAGACGACACTGTTTCTTCTTTAACATCTACTCGCTCACAACCTACTTCTATTCCAGTCCTTGATGCGCCAAAGCCTGCCACAAAAGAGGTGCTCGCTCACGGCGCTAGCAATATAAAAAAGCTCGCTGGCGGTGGTGGGAGCGATGATATTGACTTTACAAATATCGAAGATCTGCATGCTTCATGTATGTTCGCAGCCTTGGAAGTTTTCCAAAAGGGCCTTAAAATTGATCGCGACCGGTTACACCTTGAACGCTCTTACTTAGAGACTATTGAAGATGAGCGCATGCAAGAGATCAATAAGCAAGCATCGCTTAATCATAAACGAGGCATTTGGAGTAACGTAGAAAAGGTACTCCTTACTGCAGGTTTAATTGCGGCAGGTGTTGCTGGTATTGCAATTGGAGCAGTTGCTTTAGGTTCCGCTGCCATTTTAGTGGGAACCCTCTTAACACTTGATCACATACTAGATGATGCTGCCAAAAAGGCCGTGGCTTCTTGGATGGCAAAGGGCGATCAAGAACGTCAAGATACCTATGTAATGCGTATAAATCTCTTCTGCTCTGGCGTCTCGACGGCATTAGCCCTAAGCATCTCGCCAGCTCATGCGCTGATGTATGGCGTAAAGGTAGCACAAACTGCAGCAAGCGCAGTAAAGAGCGTTTATGAATGGCGCCAAAATGTGCATAAGGGAACTATGATTGGCTTAGGTGCTCTTGCCTCTATTAGCCAGCAAGAAGTAAATACCATGATTTCAAATCTTCAAAATTCCGTAAAAACTATCACGCATCATAATGAAATGACCCATGATGTTGAAGAGGGTGATAATGATTTAAAGCGCGATCTTGCGCGCTCAATTCGCTAAATTATAAAAGAGGTGTTTTATGACAAGTATTGTTGATTCTAGCCGCCCATTTGATCCATTTAGTCAGCAGTATGAATATGGCCTATATGAAGATAATGGCCAAGATGATGACATTGACTATGAAAAGATAGTGGCTCAAATTGCCCAAGAGCTTATTGAACATTCTGGCAAGATGAAAGAAATTTCAATTGAACAAGCAGATGCTCACCGTAAGTTCTGGATGGATACTGCCATGGAGCATGCTGGTCTACATGACTGGAAACGGCTAAACGTAACTTTCATTCCACTTGCAAAGGCTGCATTGGATATTGTTACAATTGCTACAATCCACAAAAACTTTGATCTGCAAAATAATGGAGCCTTTAAAGAGATGGAACAGTTCGGCAAAGTAGCTGACCTCTTTAAGCAGTTTATGGATAATCGCGATCAAGGTCAAAAAATACAGCTACAGGCGCTCAGCGAGCTTGCCAAAGGCTGCTATGAATATACCCGCAACGATGAAAAGAACAGCGACGCCCAAATTCAAGAAGCGCTTCGCAAGATCTACGATTTCATCCGCGAAATCGAAGGCCAAAAGCAAGGCCTCACAAGGTAAAGGCTAAAGGATAACGGCTAAAGGATAAAAGAAGCTTCGCCCTACTAGAAAGTTAGAATAGTAGGGCGAAGCTTTTTTTTATCCTTTAGCCTTTAGCCGTTATCCTTTGTATGTACGCCGTAGTCTCTCCCCAAGGGAACGTCACATCTATCGTGTTAGTAACGACAATGTTTTCGTTGTCGGTATAGGCGGTTACTGGGTAGCTGATGCTTATGATTTTGGTGCCCGGCTTTAGCATTTCTAGGCGCTTTGTGAGCTTGGTGATGGTCTCATCCGGTAAGGCGGAGCCGAAGAGGTAGATCCAGGTGGCTTCGCTTAAGTCGGCAGTGAGAATGTCTTCACAGCGAAAATCCACATTTTTCACGTTAAAGAAGCCTGCAAGTTTTTGTGCGCGCTCTACAAAAGTGGGGATATACTCTATGCCCACCGTATTATACCCCTTATAGAGGCTTAGCCAAAAGCAGGCTCTACCCCGCCCTGAGCCTAGCTCATAGGCTACATCATCTGGACCAATAGGGCAATGTTTGAGAATAGCATCTAAAGTTGCAAGAGGTGTTTCGCCATAGGGTTCAGAGGCCTTAAACTCCCTACCAATTCTGTAAGGACTTTTAAAAAAGTAGCTTAAAAGAAGGGCTATATCTACGAGAGCAAATTTGGGCTTGCGGTAGTAAAGAGAAATGGTTTTAAGTAGGTCAACAAAATTAAAGTAGCGTACCCAGATAAAGGTGCGAAAGTCATCCCAGAAGGTCATTTTGGTACGAGCCTTATGGGCTTGCCCATTTGCTGGAGGCGCTTGTTTAATTCCGCTCTTGTTGCAGCAATGTCTTTGCCATCGATTTCTAACGAGTAGCTGCCAAGGCGCTTTTGTAGGTTTATGATCATGTGCTCGATTTTGCCTCCGGGCTTTAGCCTCGAAAGGGTTAGGGCTTTATCTTGCGTGTGCATCACGTAGGCGCCGTGTGGGCAGGATTTCATTAAGCCCTCGAGCTTTTTTTCGATGGCACTTTTGTCAAGAAGTGGAGATGCTGGATGCCAGTTATGCTTTTGCAGCCAGCCCGATACATCCTGAAGTTGGCTTACAGGTATTCCGGAGGGCGCGTGCTGCTGTAAAAAGGCATCGTGGTCGAAGGGACAGCTTGCATCTACTGGATGGCGAACAAGAGTGCCATCTTGATGGAACACATGAAGCTCAAGAGAGCCTTCAGTTCTGTCTACGATATGAAAGGTAAAGCATGATCTTAGGTCAAGAGCCTTAAGAACAGTAGAAAAGGGTTCGTGGGTATGCTTATCTGGCATTAGTTGGAGAAATCCCCGCTTTTGCAGGTCGCGGATCACTTTCTCAATGGCATCGCTGCCTATTTGTGAGGCTGTTTTTGCTGCCACAGGCTGCTTAGGAGTTACAGTTTTCCACATATTCAAAAACTGGTGCCAAAGTCGCATAGAGCCCCCTTTCTTAACTAAAAACGATCTTATCATAAAATGGAGCTTTCCTTCATTGATTTTTTTGTGGTATTCGTAGATTATAGTCGCTTTGAAGAGGGTATATTTAATGACTAACGAAAAACCTTTAGAATTTTTTAAAGTATCAAACCAGACTGTGATTGACGCTTTAGGCAAACAAACGCTTTTAGACTGTCTGGATAAGATGCTTCTAATCCGAAATTTTGAAACCAGGGCAGAAGCTGCCTATCAGCAGGGCAATATTGGCGGCTTTTTTCATTCCTACGTGGGGCAAGAGGCTATACAAACAGCCTGCCTTCAAGCTGTAGGGCTAAAGAACTGGTTTATCACAACGTATCGCTGCCATGCCCTTGCGCTTCTTTTGGGTGTGACCCCGCGCGATATTATGGCAGAGCTTTTTGGTAAGGCTACAGGTAATGCTAAAGGGCGCGGAGGCTCTATGCACCTTTACCATGATCGGCTTTTGGGTGGTTTTGGTATTGTTGGCGGTCAGCTTCCTATAGCAACTGGTGCCGGCTTTAGCTGCAAATACCTTGGCAAAAAGGATGAAATTGCCCTTGGCTTTTTAGGAGATGGTGCAGTACCTCAAGGGACGCTTCACGAGTCTCTTAACATGGCCTCGGTTTGGCAAATCCCCTGCATGTATGTTGTAGAAAATAACCAGTGGAGCATGGGCACACACATTTCTCGAGGCGTTGCGAACCATAAGTACATCACCTACTATCTAGCAAAAGCCTATGGCATATCCCATTACCGTCTTGATGGTATGAATTTCTTTAATTGCTACGGTGGCTTTTTAGTGGCTTACCAAGAGGTGTTAAAAACGGGCAAGCCAGTACT